>JAVWAR010000001.1:0-37586 GCA_036649955.1 Clostridia bacterium
CTGGACCTACATGGCTTCCGACAACTGGACCTATATATCCTTCTGTAAATTTTTCATTTGGACGTTTATTCATTACAATTTGTTTAAACATATCGTAGTTTTTAGGACTACCACATTTTAAAACATATAACTTTTTAACGTTTTGTGGAATTGATGAAATAATATCCGCTATTGCTCTACCCATTCCTATTGATTTTTTAGCAACTTTAAGTGCGCCTTGCGTAAAAATAAATATCGGTTTAATTTGAAGTATTGAACCTAAAAGCGCACCCAGTTTACCAATTCTTCCACCATTCTTTAAATAATCAAGAGTATCTGGAATAAACGTTATTGCACTGCCTTTTTTAATGCTTTCTAGTTTGACAAGCAATTCTGCCATAGGTACACCTTCCTCAATAAGGTCATACGCATACTGAACCATATAACAAGTTGGCTGGCAAAGATTGTCACTATCAAAAACAGTTACAGCCTCTGGTTTTTTTGAATCGTTTTTAGCAAGATGAGCAACACTATTAGTCCCACTAAGAGCAGAAGTTATAGTTATACACAAAACCTCATTACCCTCATCAATAATTTCATTAAATGCTTTTAAATATAATTCATAAGATGGTTGACTTGTCTTTGGGAAAAAGTGCATTTTTTGTGCATATTCATATATTTCTGAAAAACCATTTTCAAAATGTTCTTCATATTCTTGTTCTCCAACAAGAACTCTAAGAGGAACGACTCTTAAATCTTTATTTTTAGCATAATCTTCTGGAATACTAGCAGTAGAGTCACACACAATTTTTATCATAAATTAGTCTCCTATTTCTCAATTATATCACACTATATTATAAAAGCAAACTAAAAATGAATGTAAAAAAAGGTTGCAATATGCAACCTTTTAAAATTATTTCGATGTACTTCCAAATCCGCCCACGCGCTCTTTGTTTGCAACATCACCAATAACAACACCATACTCTAAGAATACACCCTGAGCAAACCCTGCTCCACTATTTATTTCAACTACTTTATTTTCATTGCTTGCATTAGTAAGTTTAAATTGAATATGCCCTTCATTATTTATATTGTTATAATAATCTGCATCAATAATTCCAACTGTATTGTTAAGTTGCAACCTAAATTTGAAACCCAACCCACTCTTAGGATACAAACTAAGCATCCAATTATCTAAAATAAAGCACTTAATACCAGACAAAATTTTAATAGTTTCATTAGGCTTTAATGTAAAAGATATTGGCGAATAAAAATCATAACCTGCTGACGATTTTGTCGCACGTGCCGGTAATACAATTTTATCATAAATATCTTTTATCTCAGCACTCTTCATACTTGGATATTGTTCTTTGTAATCTTTTTCAAATTGACCATAAGAAATTTTCTCAAATCTTGCAACTTCTCTCATTTAATAATCTCCACAATGTAAACAAATTTTTCCGCCTGATGATTTTTTTATATCAATAACACGTTGATTACTACTACCTTTCCATTTTAACTTTTTGTCTAGCAAATCTTTTTCAAATTTACCATCAACTAAAACATCAACACATTTCATACATGCTAAATTTTTAACATCATCATACATATATCCAGTATACACCCAAATAGTTTTATTTTTAAATTTTTTAGAAATTTCTTCTATGAGTTTTCCGACTTCTCCTCTGTTTATTGTTGAAAGCGGATCACCACCACTGAACGTAATTCCTGAAACATATGGCTTATTTAACTCATCAAACAATTCCTTCTTAGCACTTTCATCAAAAGGAATTCCGCCTGCATGGTCCCATGTAATAGGATTGTGACAATCCTTACAATGATGCTCACAGCCTGCAACCCAAAGTACAACCCTAAGTCCATCACCATTAAGCATATCATCCTTAGTTATATTGTGATATCTCATATTACATACTCTTCCTCTCTTTTATTTCCGCCATCTTAGCATTATTAAGACGCGAATCTCCCTTAACTCTTGAATATGAAAGGTAACCATTCATTCTTTCAATTTTAGTTAAATTCTTACTGCCACAAACGGGACAAACATCCATATCAAGTTCTTGGTGTCCACAATCATCACAATATGAAAGTGAAAGGTTTATACCTTCATATAATCCAAGACCCATAGCACGTTTTACAAGAGTTTTTATTGCATCAGTATTATAATCGATTGGATATTTTACGTATTGTATTTTACCGCCATTAAGTAAGTTCCAAAACCTATTTTCAAGGTCTTGTTTTTGTATTGGCGTAATATCTTCCGTAACATGACAATGGAAACTATTTGAAATATATTCCCTATCAGAAACATTTTTAATAATACCATACAATTTTCTAAATTGTGTAATTTGAAGCCCACATAAACTTTCTGCTGGTGTACCATAAATTGCATACAATCTATGGTCTTCATCTCTAAATTGTAGAATTTTTTTATTGATATATTCCATAACTTCAAGAGCAAATGCACCATCTTGAACCAAACTTTTTTTATTATATAATTGCTGTAATTCATTAAGTGCAGTTATACCAAAAGATGCTGTCGCACTATTAAGCAAAGGACGAATTTTATCATGAAATCCAAGATGCCCACCATAAAAGCCACCTTCACAATAACCAAGAGGGTTAGTGCTTGCTCTCATTTCACCCAAATAATCATACGTTCTTAAATGTAATGAACGAATAAGGTTTAGATAGTAGTCAAGTACTTCATAAAAGTCCTTGTTTTCATGTTGTGCTTTTGCATATATAAGTGGTAAATGCAAACTTACAGCACCTATATTAAATCTACCAACAAACACTGGAACATCTTTATCATCAGCAGGATTGATACCGCCCCTCTCATACCAAGGAGAAAGAAACGCTCTACAACCCATAGGACTGATAACTTTGCCATATTTTTTATACATACTGGCAATATAACCTTCGCCAGTCAAACTTAACCAGTCTGGATACATGGTCTTACTAGAACATGCAACACCTGCTTCAAAAACATCTTCAAGAACTTTGCCCTTACCATGTAAATTTTCATCATATAAAAATACAAGTTTAGGAAATAACACTGGTTTCTTATTGTCTTTTTTACCTTGACCATTCATACGAACTTTTAACATATTGATAGTTGCCATCTTTCCAAATCTAGTTGTAGATAAGCCCGCAGTTACAGTAATAAACGGATAGTCGCCACGGCTTGAAGCAACTGTGTTGAATTTATATTCCCAGCCCTGGAAGCCTTGTTTAAAGTCTTTTTCAACATCAACAAGCGCCTGCTCTTCTGCTTTTTCTTTTGCAACGCCAAGAGATAAATAATTATCCATATATTTTTTGAATGATTTTTCAGCATAAGGTTCAAGAATTTTATCAACCTCTGGTACGGTAAACCCACCATACTGCTGACTTGCAGCCGAAAGAACCACATCACCAATAACGTCAAACGCAACGTCTAGTGTCTTTGGCTCGTTATACCACATGTTGCTCATCTCAAAACCACCCTTTAAAACATGTTCAACGTCAAAAAGGCAACAATTCATTGTATCACGGCGAGCCGACATATCATGAACATAAATATAACCATCACGACATGCTTGCAATTCTTCATTATTTAAGAAAAACTTTTGATAAAGTTCTTTATTTAACTGATTAAATATCAAACAACGCTTAGTTGATACAAGCGCACTATCAGCATTACTATTTTCTTTATCACCAAGATACATAATATCTTGACTTTTTTTATATACATCATCAAGCATGCGAACAAAGTCTTGCTTGTAATTGCGATAGTCTTTATAACTTTTTGCAACCTCAGGCTTAACTATTTCAAGAACGCTCTCTACAATATTGTGCATTATTTGTACAGGAATTTCTTCCTGACCATATTCAATGGCCTTTTTGTCTACATATTTACAAATATATGCAATCTCATCCTCTGTAAATTTTACAAGTGCACGATACGCAGATTTGTTTACAGCAACAACGACTTTCTGAACATTATAGTCTTCTTTTGTCCCATCTTTTTTGATTATTTTTATCATATGATTCACGCTCCTTTAAACAAAAAACACAACATATAGTGTTTTTGTGATTTCCAAAACACAATATGTTGTATTTATGCTAACATAATAAAAAATATAACGCAAACAAAAAAAGTACTTTTTTATAAATATTTTCAATATTTTATCATTTGGTTTTCTTATAATAACTATATCGTTTTTCTATTATAACTATATGGTTTTTATAATATAACTAAACTATTATTTTGCTTTTACACAATTAATAAAATTGACAATTAGTGGATTTGGAGAAAGCGGATTACTTTTAAATTCAATATGTGCAAGCGAACCTACAAAAAACTTGTTTTCTGGATATTCAATAAAAGATACTTCACCACTTACAGCATCTTCCCCGGAGAAAACTAAACCAGTTTTTTCCATTATGCCTGCATACATTTGATTAAACCCATAAAAATGTCTGTATCTTTCAATAATAGACTTAGTTTTATAAGCATTACCTACAAGTGTATCATTTTTTAAAAGTATTTCTCTTGCTCCAATCACTGCCTCATCATTTTTCTTAATAATAGGATTTAATGTTTCAGGATTGCTCTCAATAGTATCCGCAGACGACATTTGTGCTTTATTCCTTGCAAGTTCAATAATCATTAATTGCATTCCAAGTCCAATAGCAAGTGTAGGCAAATTGCTTTCACGTACTATTTTTATTAAATTAATTAATTGTTCATTCACTCTTGCCTGATATCCACCTGCAAAAACTACACCATCCATTGAAAGCAGTTCATCATATGTGGCCAATTTTTCCGCATCAAAAAGTTTTACTTTCACTTTTGTATTACAAGCAAGACCCGCATGTTTTAAAGCCTCAACCACTGAAATATAGGCATCAGGAGTGGTATTGTATTTCCCAACAACACCAATCTTTACTTCATAAGACAACGCCTTTGTGTCTTTTAAAAGTTTCTTCCATTCTAACATGGCAGATTCTTTGGCTTTAAGTTTAAGTTTACTCAGCACAATCTTATCAAGACCCTGAGATTTAAGCAATAACGGAACTTCATAAATAGAATCACAATCAGGGTTATGAAAAACTGCACTACCTGACGATAAGTTACAAAACAAAGCAATTTTATCTCTAAGTTCATCAGACAATTCAACATTTTTATTAGTTCTGCACATTATAATATCTGGTATAAGCCCAAGCCCCGTAAGTTCTTTTACACTATGTTGTGTTGGTTTAGTCTTAACCTCACCGGCAGCCTCAATATATGGAAGTAAAGTTACATGAATATGAATAGAACCATTTTCACCACATTCATGTCTAAATTGCCTTATGGCTTCAAGATATGGTAAACCTTCAATATCCCCAACCGTACCACCAATTTCAATTATTACAACATCCACATCATCCCGTGCAGAAAGTTTCATACAATTTTTTATTTCATTAGTAACGTGCGGTATAACCTGAACCGTACCACCATTATATAAACCTTTTCTTTCTTTTGCTATTACCGTGCTATATATTTTACCACTAGTAAAATCGCAATTTTTATCAAAATAATTGCCTAAAAATCTTTCATAATGACCTATATCAAGGTCGGTTTCACAACCATCTTCTGTGACAAAAATTTCACCATGCTGACGTGGGTCCATCATAGTTGGGTCTACATTAAAATAAGGGTCAAATTTTTGAACATTGACTCTAAGACCTCTATCTTTTAAAATGCGTCCTAAACTGGCAGCAGTAATGCCCTTTCCTAAACTTGATACAACGCCACCTGTTACAAAAATATATTTACTCATTTTAGCCTCCATTTATAATTTAATTATAATGAGTTTCAAGTACATTAGTCAACAGCATACAAGTTAAATATAAATTTTTGTAACGGGTGCACAAATTTTAAGATAAATTGTTTGATTTTAATGTTTTTGTATTGTATAATAACATTATTAAGTTAAAAAGAAAGTGACCACTATTTTTATATTGGTTATATAATAAAAACAAAAACCCACTATATGTGGGTTTTTTAATTTTTATAAATTTTAATTTTAGAAGCAGTAATTTCAATTTCAAGCGGAAGTGCTGGTCCAACGTTTCCATCCAAATCTGCAAAATTAAATTTATCATTTTGCGCAAGTTTATCAACTTTAAAATCACTACCTTTTGCATAAACAACGTGTTTATTGTTGATATGTTTACCCAACAATATTTCAAAAAACAATTTAGTAAAAGTAAAAATATTACAGTTTTTTATTCCAACAAAGTCAAATTTACCATCATAGATTTCGGCATTTGGTGCAAATTTTTTAAAACCACCTGCCGTTTGTGAATTTACAATGTATAAAAATAAAAATTCATCCTCAATCGTTTTTTCATTAATTTTAATAGATAGTTTGCATGAACGCATGGCAAATGCTGAAAATACGCATTTAAAATAATATCCAAGTTTTCCAAAATATTTTTTTGCATGACTACTATAAACCGTACCACCATTACTAAAATTGCCTACTCCAATCGCATTAATGGCATAATAACCATTCACTTTTGCAACATCTGTTTTTAAAGGTGTTGTTTTTAATAAGACATCAATAAATTTGTTGATATTTTTTGGCATATGAGAAAATGTAGCAAAATCATTTGCAGTTCCTGCTGGATAAACAGCGACACTTGCATCAATGTTTGATGATAGTATTGCATGAATCACTGTACCAAGCGTACCATCCCCACCAACACTTATAACAATAGCACCTTCATCACCAATAGAATTTAAACACTTAAAATACTCGTTTAAATCCTCTTTGCTTGTTGACTCAAATATACGTACATCAGTAAATTCTCTTTTTATAAGTTCACAAACTATATCCTCTGCATGTTTTTTTGAGTTGCCCTTCCCCGAAAGTGGGTTATAAACTACAATATAAGTTTTCATATTTTCCTCTATTATTATATAAGTTGTTCCATTTCATTTATTAGATTGATTATAAATTCAAAAGCCTCATCATACGCCTGACTGCAAGATAGGTCAATTCCAATATTTTTAAGAAGTGACAAGGCATCATTACTATTTCCACTTTTTAAAAATTGAAGATAATTAGATGCAAATGAATTATCTTTAAGTAGTTTACTCGCTATAATTATTGCGGATATAAAGCCGGTCGCATATTTAAAGACATAAAATGATGAATAAAAATGACTAATTCTACTCCATTCATACTTACTATATTCCGTTTGCATGTCTTTTGACCCAAAATATTTAGTTAAAAGTTCTCCATAAATTGTATTAAAAACATCATAACTTAATGGTTCATTATTTTCAAGTTTTTCACATATTGTCTTTTCAAACTCTGAGAACATTGTCTGCCTAATTACTGTTGCATAAAATTTAAAAATCAAATTGTCTATTAAAATAAGTTTTTCAGTTTTATCGGTTTCTTTATTAATTAAATATAAACTAAGTAGCACTTCATTTACGGTCGATGCTATCTCTGCCGTAAAGATTTCCTGCTCACTCTTCTCGTAACACTGAGTAGTTTCAGCAAGATATGCATGCATAGCGTGTCCCAACTCATGTGCAAGTGTTGAAATTTCTTCATAGTTTTCCTGATGATTAACAAGAATAAATGGAACAGCAGTTCCAGTACTTATACAAAATCCTCCACTATTTTTACCAAAGCATGGTAAAAAATCTATCCACCTCTCAACTTGTGCTTTATTTATAAGTTTTATATACTCTTCACCAAGAGGTTTCATAGCATTTTTAACTATTTCAATAGACGTTTCAATATCTGGCTTAAAGTCATTCTTACTTTTTATAGTACCATAAATATCATAAATTTTCAAACTGTTCAAGCCAAGCATTTTTTGTTTTACTTTAAAATATTTAAAAATAATAGGTAAGTTATTATCAATATTGTCCGTCAAGGTAGAATAAATACTTTCGTCTATTTCATCCTCGAACATATTTGCACTAAAAACATCTTTAAAGTTTCGTGACACAGCAAAAAATCTATCTGCCTTTAATGACGCAAGATAGTTTACTGCCAACGTTTTGTTTACAGACATGTATCCTTTAAGTAAGTTATCATAAGCCTGCATTCTAACATCTCTATCATCACTAAAAATATACTTAGAATAATTATTCGGGTCAAGTTTAAATTGCGTGCCATTACAATTAATATCTTCAAATTTAAGTTCAGACGTTTCTAGTGTATCAAAAATTTCGCTATTATCACAATAACTACCCGCACCAACAAGCAACTTTTCTTCCTTTTCACTAAGAACATGTGGCTTATTGCGTATTATATTTAAAATAGACCTACTAAAATCTTCAAATTGAACGTCACTAACAACATCATTTAAATAATCGTTTGAAAGTGCTGATAAAAGTGAATTGAAACAAGAAAGTTTTTGAGAAATTTCAAGACTAAGATTTTCATACATATTTTGTACTTCAATAATTTCAGCATTGTCACCTTCAACTGATTGGCGCAAAAATAAATAAACACCCACTTTTGATGAAAGTTTAGACAATTTTCTTGAATTTAAATAATATTCAAGTAGTCCCTTTTTATTATTTAACTTATCTTTACATGACATAACCATATCTGCAAGTCGTTTTATATTAATAAATTCTGATTTACAATCACTCAGGTTTTCAAAAAGCCTTTTATCATCCCATTTATATTTCAAATCAATATCTTTACGTTCCATTTTTTACCTCACTTTAATTATACCTATATTTAAGAAATTTAGCAATAAAGAAAAAGTGCTATGCACTTTTTCTTTAATTTATTTATATTACTTTAATCTTTTTTCGGGAATATAACCAAGTTTGCCTTTACCAATAATTAGCATAATGATAAGCCAAACACCAGCAAGACCAACTAGTGCAAAAATAATTCTTGCAAAAACACCTATTCCAAAAATCCACGTAACTAGATTAAATGAAAATATTCCAACAAGTAGCCAGTTTAATGCACCTACAATAGTTAGAATTAGAGCGATTAATGTAGCAATAGCCATACTTTTTCTCCTTATATTTATTTATAAGTAGTATGTGCGTGAATATTAATTTTTATTAAAAAAAGTAGCAATGCTACTTTTTAAACACCTGCATAAATTGAATTAAGAATTAAGAATGCAATACAACATACAAGAAGTATAGATGCTACCCAAATGGTTAGTTTCTTTACTTTTCCCTGTAATGATTGTCCTTTATTTCTATTATAGAAAGTATCAGATTCCCCAGTAACACCGGCAATACCATTAGTATTACCCTTTTGAGAAATAACCGCAACTATCATAATGATAGATAATAACAATATAATGACAGCAAGTATTATCTTAATAATAGGAAATGATTTAACAATCCAATCTGCCTGTGGAGCATCAGCCGATGCGCTCAATAATAAATTCATAAACATATAAGTAATCCCCTTAAAACAAAATAATTGTAACACATAAATTTTATATTTGCAATCAAAACTTTAATTATTTTTTTAGTACAACAGCAATAATTAAGACGATTCCTGTTATAATCGCAAAAGTATAAACAATGTTCGCAATTATATGGTTAGAAACGGTTCTACCTTTCCCTCTTGCATCCATAACCATGAGTACCAAAAAGAACATAAACAAGGCAAGATTTACCATAGTAAAACTTTTTTCCGTTGCCGTTTGAGCAAGCAAAATACTAAAATTTGTAAGTAAACCCGTCATATTTTTTCCTCTGATTTAATTATATACCCAAAGACTATAATTTGTCAACTTTAACAATTAAACTTCTACCAGTCATTTCTTTTGGCTGTTTTTCATTAAATAAATCAAGAATTGTTGGTGCAACATCTGCAAGCGTGCCTGATTCTTTTAATTCATATTTAATCCCTTTCTCAATTATCATAAATGGTACTTTCGCAACTGAATGAGAAGAACATGCCGTTCCATCTGCATATTTCATTGTATCTGCGTTCCCATGATCTGCAACAATTATGATACGTGCATTACACGAAAGTACAGTATCAACAATTTCTTTCACTACTTCATCAACGACTTGAATTGCTTTTTTGGTAGCATCAAAGTTTCCTGAATGTCCAACCATATCAGGGTTCGCAATATTTATTGCAACAAAATCATATTTGTTTGAAGAAATAGCATTAATTGCCACTTTTGAAACTTTTCTAGCACTCATTTCAGGACACGATGCGTAACTTTCAAGTTTAACAGAACTTACAATTTCTCTATCTTCATTTTTAAACGGTTCAATTCTTCCAGCATTCATGGCAAAAGTCACATATGCATATTTTTCAGTTTCAGCCGTCTTGAATTGTCTGTAACCTCTATTTGATAAAACTTCGGATAAGATATTTGTTAAAGGTATTTCATCAAACAAAACATTCAAATCTTTTTGTGAATTATCATAATTAGTCATAGTGTAAACTGAAATATTAATCTCTTTATTTGTATAACCAAGTTTATCTCCATGTTTTAAAGCATAAGATAATTGACGTTCTCTATCAGCCCTATAATTAAAAATTATTACGACATCATTCTCTTTAATTACCGTTTCACCTTTATGTATAGGCTTTAAAAACTCATCAGTAATTCCATCTTCATATTGCATATCAATAGCATTATAAAAGTCATCTACCTGCGTCCCAAGACCTTTAAAAAGTAAATCATATGACAATTTTACTCTATCCCAGTTTTTATCCCTGTCTAGCGCATAAGCCCTACCAATAAGTGATACCACTTCACCAGTTTTAAGTTTAATGCACTCTTCTTCAATTTCTTTTAGGTATGTTTTAACACTTTTAATAGGAGTGTCGCGCCCATCAGCAAATGCATGAATGCAAACATTTTTAAAATCTTGCATTTTCATAAATTTCAAAAGTTCGTATAAATGTTGAATATGTGAATGCACTCCACCATCTGAAATAAGTCCAAGAATGTGAATTTTTGAGTGTTTTTCTTTTGCTTCTCTTACGGCATTTAATAACACTTTATTTTTAGCAAAAGTTCCATCTTTTATAGATTTATTAATTCTTACAAGCGGTTGATAAATAGTCCTACCAGAACCTATTGTTAAATGTCCAACATCACTAGTACCCACCTGTTTATCTGGCAAGCCCACAAATTCCTCACTCGCCTCCAAGGCAGTATAACCATATTGTTTAGCAAGTGACTGCATGAAATGCGTGTTATCTTTGGTAATTGCGCTTACTTTAATGTTTTGAGGAATTCCATAACCATCTAATATTAACAATACCGTCTGTTTATTTGCTTTCATTATACACCTCAATAATTTTGATAAAGTTAACGGCACTCAGGCTTGCAGAGCCAATAAGCGCACCATTTACACTTTTTATTGAAAAAATTTCTTTTGCATTTTTTTCATTTACGCTTCCACCATAGAGAATATCAGTTTTGTTTAAATTCCTTTCATCAATAGCACAAGCGCTTTGATAAATAAAAGAACAAACTTCATCAATTTCACTTTTTGTTGGAGTTTTTCCACTACCTATTGCCCAATATGGTTCATATGCGATGATATAGTTATTACTTAAATTTTTAATTTTAGTTAAAACTTTTTCAAGTTGAGAATAAACAACCGTCTTTGTCATATTTGCATTTTTTTCTTTTAAACTTTCACCCACACATATTATTGGGACAAGTCCATTTTTAATAGCAGAAATTGTTTTTGACGCAACAATCTCATCCGTTTCATAATGCATATTTCTTCTTTCGCTGTGTCCAACAATAACATATTTGACGCCAATATCTTTTATCATATTTCCAGAAACTTCACCAGTAAAACTTCCTTCATCAAAACAAGAAACATCTTGCGCGCCAATTTCAACTCCGTCTGGCTTTAATTTTACAGCAGTTTCTAAACCAATAAAAGATGGGCAAATTACTACATCTTTAAAATTAAAATTTGCATTTTTTAGTATTTTCATATAGTCTTTAATCTCTTTGTTTGTCTTGTTCATTTTAAAGTTGGCAACAATCATTATTCTCTCCCTCTTAAAATTAAAGAGCAGTGCTCACGCCCGCTCTTCGTTATTATTTTTTATCATTAAGCATTTCAACGCCGGGAAGGTTTTTACCCTCTAAAAATTCAAGCGTTGCTCCACCGCCAGTGGAAATATGTGTAATTCTTTCAGCATAACCAGATTCATTTACCGCTGCAACACTATCACCACCACCAACAATACTGATAGCAGAACTCTTAGCAACTGCCTTTGCAATCTTTTTAGTACCTTTTTTAAACTTAGGGAATTCATAAACACCCATTGGTCCATTCCATACAATGGTTTTTGCTTTTTTAATTTCATTTGCAAAAATTCTTATTGTACGTTTACCAATATCCATGCCCTGATAACCTTCCGGTACAGCAAAAGCATCAACACACTTAGTTTTCGCTTTTGGCGTAAATTCCTGTGAAACTATTACATCAACAGGCAAAATAACTTTAACATTTTTCTTTTCGGCTTGTTCAAGTATTTTTTTAGCAATATCAATCTTATCCTTTTCATAACGTGACAAACCAATATTTCCGCCACTTGCAGAAATAAATGTATTTGCCATTGCACCACCAATTAAAATTACGCTAGCCTTTTCTAATAATTTTAATATTACACCAATTTTGTCAGAAACCTTTGCACCACCAAGAATGACAATAAATGGATGTTCTGGATTATCAAGCACACCACCTATTGCATTAATTTCCTTACTCATAAGAAATCCTGCTACTGCTGGTAAATATCTTGCAACACCCGCTGTTGACGCATGCGCTCTATGAGCCGTACCAAAAGCATCATTAACATAAATATCTGCAAGCGAAGATAATTCACGAGCAAAAGCATCATCATTCTTCTCTTCTTCCGCATGAAAACGGACATTTTCTAACATAACAATGTCGCCATCTTTCATTTCAGAAACAAGTTTTTTTGCACTATCACCAATTACATCAAGAGCCATCTTTACTTCATGACCAAGCAAGACACTAAGTCTTTTGCAAACACCCGCAAGTGAAAATTTAGGATTAAACATTCCATTAGGTCTTCCTAAATGGGAACAAAGAATAATTTTTGCATTTTGTTTTAATAAATAATTTATAGTTGGAATTGATGCACGAATTCTTGTATCATCAACAATTTTATTTGATTCATCAAGTGGAACATTAAAGTCAACACGAACAAGAACTTTTTTATGTGCGACTTCTATATCTTTAAAGGTTTGTTTATTCATAACTTTTACCTCTTATATATTTATCATAATGAATATCATTATACTTATATGATAAATTATTTTGCTTTCATTTGTCAAACACTTAACGTGTTATTCTTTATTAATTAACTATTTTTAAAGGTTTATTGTAATTAACGAAACAATCTCAGCGGTGGATTCCGTTTTTAATAGAAGTTGTTTTAAATTACTTGAATTTTTCTCACCTTTAAGATAAGCAAGTAAGTGTCCACGCATAACAAGATTTACATACTTGTCATCAAAATATTTATTTAATATTTCAATATGTTTTAAAATAATTTCTTTTTTGGTTTCTTTGACATCATTGCCAAGCAACTTCGCAAAAATTTCAGGGTTTCCATACGCCCCTCTACCTATCATAACCGCATCAGCGCCAGTAATTTTTAAAAGGTTTTCTGCACTATCTTTATCTACAACATCACCATTTGCAATTACAGGAATTTTAACTGCATTTTTAACATCACGAATAATTAATGGGTCAGATTTACCAGCATAGCCCTGTTCCTTTGTTCTACCATGAATAGTTATCGCACTTGCGCCACTATCTTCGCACATATGGGCAAATTCGACTGCATTTCGGCTATTGTCATCATAGCCCGCTCTAAACTTTACGGTGATTGGTTTATTTGTTGCAGCAACACAGGCTTTAATAATTTTGCTTGCAAGTGGTAAATTTTTCATCAACGCAGAACCCTCTTTGTTTGAAACAATTTTATTTGCAGGACAACCCATATTAATATCAATTATATCAAATTTATCAAAAGCACCACTTAAAATAGATTGCGCCATAACCTCAGGTTCATTACCGAATATTTGCACTGCGACAGGTTTTTCATTTTCGGTCGTATTTAATAAATATTTTGTTTTTTTGCTATCATGCAATATTGCTTTTGCACTAACCATTTCAGTACAAGTTAAACCCGCACCATAATATGATGCTAAAAATCTCAACCCCACGTCAGATATACCAGCCATTGGTGCTAGAATATATTTATTTTTAATATAAACGTTTCCTATATAAAACCCTTTTTCCATAACTTTATTATACCACTTATTTACTTTAAATTAATAGTATTTAAATGCTTTTTTCTTTTAAAAAATATTAAATACATAATTACATAAATAATAATAGAAGCAAATCCAATTATTAAAAGACTAAATATTGCAGATATATTGATTGTCTTAATAATGATTGATATAAAGAATATCGTTATCGACACACAAATAGCAAACCATATACTTTTCATAATGTTTAAATTTAAGTGTTTTTTCATAATTACAATATTAATTGCACCTGCAATAAAATAACAAAATGCAGTCGCAATTTCTGCCCCGAAAATATTCACCTGACCAATGGATACAAGTAAAATAGTAAGGACTACTTTAATTGTACCACCAATGGCAAGAGAAATTAGCGGTACTTTTATTTTACCTATACCCTGTAAAATGCCCGTCGTTACTTGCACTATACTTAAATAAAAAATAGACATTGAAGCAACAGATAATATATCACTTGCAACTATAAGGTTGATATTAGAAAGGCTATTACTATATAACAACTTTATAATTTCTGGTGAAAAAATCATCATAAGAATACTGCATGGTAAAGCAATGGAAACCACGACACAAATTGCATCGCTTGCACTTTTTTCAGTACCTGCAATATCTTTGTTTGTAAAAAACCTACACACTCGTGGAAGAACCGCCATAGCAATGCCAAGCGAGATTGCAACTGGCATATTAATAAGTGAACCGACCGTACCGCTACTAAGCCCAAAAAGTTCGGTGGACGCAGTTGTTGAAAACCCTTGAAATTTTAATAAGTTTATAATAACACTACTATCAATAAATTGTGTGAGAGGCAAAATTAAAAAGCCCAAAGTAATTGGAAATGATACATTTAATACATTTTTACTTTCTTTTAAAAAATTGAATCCTATAATGCGTACATTTTCGTTGCTATGCTTTTTCTTAAATATAATATAATTAATAAACAAATAGAATAATGCAATGACCTCACTTAAAGAAACTCCAATAACTGCACCCATTGAAGCATATGCAACACCTTTATCTAGTAAAAGATATGAAAAAAGCAATCCTGCCACCATTTTAACTATTTGCTCAATAAGCCCGGAAATCGCAGTTGGTCGCATGTTTTCATGTGCTTGTGCATACCCTCGAAATCCTGAAATAAGCCCCACAAAAAATATTGCAGGTGCAATGGCAATATATGAAAGAGTAGCATTGCTATTACCTTGAAACGAAGCAAAAACAGATGAAAATGACACAACAATCAAACTGCAAATTAATGAAAAAATAAATAGTAAAATAAAAGACGCGCGCATTATTTTTGCAGTGCGCTTATAATCTTTCACTGCAAGACTAGCACTAACCAACTTTGAAATACTTGCAGGCAATCCAGAACTTGAAATTGTAAGCAATAACGAGTATAAAGGAAAAACTAATTGATATATTCCAATGCCCTCAGCACCCAATAATGATGTAAGAGGAATTCTGTAAATAGCACCAATAAACTTGGCAATTACACCAAGTACAGAAAGTAGCAAAACGCCCCTATAAAATTCACCTAATTTGCGCGACTTCATATACTTAGTATGTAACAAAACAATAAAAATAAAGACTTTCGTCTTTATTTAAAAATTATCATATAATTAAATGTCTTTAACAAGTACTATATCGAAACTAATTTTTGCACCAACAAGTTTTTCCTGAGCATCTGCATGCACCCATAAATACAAAGTATATAGTTTAGGAGTTTCATTTTTTGTATTGCTACCCCTAGCAATAATTGCATTTTCAGACTTTAATGATATTGCGGGTTCTTCATCTTTAAAGGCAATCATCACATGCTCTAATGTTTGGACATTTTTATTAATTTTAACGTTTTTTAAAATGATTTTATAATTAGTATCTGCGCTAACTATAAATTTAACATAACCACCTTCCGAACCTAACCCATCTTTAATAGTAGACGGAATATGATTTTCGGCATCACAATCACCAGTAGCAGGTCTTAGTCCTGTTTTAGGAACTTCAATTTTTATGCTTGTAATTTTTTCATTTTTTTCATTGGCAAAAGACGCGCCATCAAAAGCGATTAAAGCAACATTCTCAATGACAATTTTTCTTTTAGGCAATAAAAATGATGAGAAACAAACACCAATAATAGTAAATACCAGGGCCACAACTATTGTAACAATTATAGTTCCAGCCGTTTTATCGTCTTTCATATAAACCTCAAAATAATTGTAACCATTATTATTTTATTCAAACAAAAAAACACATAAATGTGTTTATTTTGTTTTACCATGTCTTATGCTATTAGAAATTTTATAGTTAATAAAAACCAAACCAGCCATCAGAATTACAAGCATAACAAGTGCAACAATACCATATGCTGATTGCCCAAATGACAATAAATCACCAAGGAATGCAGATACGCCTATACGAGTACCAATAACATTGTTAAACTCAACAAGTTCTTTATCATAGTCAATACTATCACCAATTTTATTATTAATACCATATGTTTTATATTTAATAAGACCATTATCATTAATAATTTCCGCAACTCTATGAGTGACAACAAGTTTATCACTTGCACGAGTAAACGTAATATCACTACCTACACTTATATCTTTAACATTGTTAACACTTTTAACAAGGATACAATCACCAGTCATAATTTGAGGTTCCATACTTTGAGAAGTAACAACATACAATCTAATACCAAAAAAATTGGGTTGTGATGCTGGCGAAAATATTGTCATTGAAAAGAAAACAAGAAATGGAATTATGCAAATAATAATGCTCCAAATAACACAAGATAAAATTGCCTTTTTAAATTTTTGCTTTCTTTTATTTGTGTAACGGAGTTCTTTTTCTTGTTGTAAAACCTGTTCATGCCTCATTTTAACAATAGGAGAATCAGCCACTTCAATTTTTATAGTATGAAGTAACGATTTACTATTTTCACCAATTATTTCCTTTTTGTGGTTTTCCATAAGTCCTCTATAATTTATTATAATTATATCTTGCTATGCTGTCTATAAAAAACCCGTTCATTAAGTAAAAAAATAAAAGCCCGTAGGCTTTTATTTTTTACTATTTATTTAGTTTCAGCAATTTTATCTTCAACTTTTTCTTCAACAACTTGTTGAGAAGCAATTTTTGCTTTCTTTTGAACGACAGCAACTCTCCATATAGCAATAGTGACAATTATTGCAAACACAATTATAACAGCAAGTAAAATTGCTGAAACAATATCAAATTTACGAATAATAGCACAAACAACACCAGCACCAAGACATAGAAGCGTAGCAATTACACATAGTATTAATGATTTTTTATCCATTTCCATAGATTTACTCCCTAACAATATATTTTTTCTTTATTATAACACATAATTAAAAGAAATGAAATAGTTTTTGGATATAATTTTTTATTTTATATAACAAAGTGCTTCATTAATACTTTTTGAGACTGCCAAAAATGTATCATCCTCTAAAACGTCAAGTTCAAGTGCTTTTTTATTATAATGTTGTTTTATTTTTTCAAGATTTGTTCCCTTAATTTTTTTATTACGTGTTAGTATAGAATAAAATACCAAAATATAATTGTACAAAGACGCTTTGCTTATTTCTTTGTTTAAGTATTTAATTGAATACTCAGTAAATGCTCTGTCATCAAACTGAACTACGTCCGACTTTAAAATTAAATCGACAAGCCTGAATTCAATATCTTCATCAATTTCATCAACTTCGCCAACAATCTCGACAAGGTTTGAAATTTTTTCCTTATCAGTACCAATAAGTACTTCCTTAGATAACAACTTTCTATGCATTTCATATAACACTTTTTTATATTTAAATGAAAATGACAAAATATTTTTTGAATCAATAAGATATTTATTGATATTTTCTATATTTTCGCTAGCAGTTCCAGATAACATTTTATCAATATCTATTTCACTTGGATACACGTCTTTATATTTTCGAGCAAGCCTAATTGTTTCGTTTTTAATGCGCCTATCATGCCTAATTTTATCAAGCAATAATTTGTCCTCAGCATCGTTTTCTTGACTTGCATTACTAAGTACAATAAAAATTATATATAATAATAATAATACAGAAAAGCAAATAATCCCACTATAACTATGTATAACTGCTGGCAATAGCCCAATAACAGGTATTTTACTATGCATCGTACCTACAATATTGTCTGCCGAAAGTTCTACATCAACACCACTTTCAACAATACTAACTCTAACTTTTTTATCAGTTAGCATTACATTTTTTTCAACGCTAACATAATAAATTTCATCATTAACTCGCGCATAAAGCATATCACCCTGTTTTAGAGAATAAATAGAATCAAGTTTATCAAGAAGTATTAAGTCACAAGTGTTTGCATTTAGTGGTTTACTTGTGCTTGTAGTCACACCTAAATATCTGTAACCAAAACATTCAGGATAATATTTAATTGAAAACTTATAAATACAACCAAACACAATAAAGGCTAAAAGGACGCCAATAATAAGCGTCCTTAAAACTATATGAATTATATATTTTGTGTTTGTTTTTTCACCCACAATAATTTCCTTTATCAATTAAGTATAACGTTCTTGAAGCATCTACCTTAATGATTTTATAAATAAACTTGTGAGAAAATTCACGTCTTACAAGTTTAGATAACACAGTGCCTTTATGAAACCCATGAACTATCAAAATTGCTTTTATATCACTATCAACATTTTCAACAGAATAAATAAGTTCACATATAGCCTCATCACGAGATAGTCCATGTAAATCGAGTTGCAAATTTTTGCCATACTTTAAAACGTCAATATCAACCATGTTCACTTATCCTTATAATGTTGCCATCAGCATTAGTTTCTTCAATTTTACTTCTAAATCTTTCATCAAAATATTTGTATTTAAAGGTTTTATTAGTTTCATTATACTCATAAAATTTACTTGCATCATAAGTGCTAATTTTTGTTATGTTAATAGTCGCTGAACGTTTGACACCATCTGTGTATTCAAAAGTAAATGAAGTAGGCATGGTTTCTGTAAAAGTAATTTTATAGTAAGTACCATATTTTACTATTGAACTATCCTCTGTCGAAGTAATAATTGTATTTTCTTGCAAATAACGTTCACTACCATTTGTATCAACAGTTTTTAGTCTTAAATAAATAAATGACGGCATACCAGAAATTTTAGAAGCCAAATATATTTTTTCGTTACTTGCCGGTAAATAATCATGACCAATTAAGTTGTTTGCTTCTGTTGGGAAATTATTATCTTCAAATAATTCAACACGAAGTTCTTCAATCTTATTCTTAACAATATTTAAATTTGTTGAATACGTATTGGTAATAATTTTATTCCCATTATTATCATAAATATATGTTGAGAAATTTACAGGAACAACACCTTCTTTTGCACGCTCACCAGTATTACAAACAAACACTGCACGATTATTTTCACAATCAATATTTGCTGTTTCTATGTATAAGTGAGTACTTTCATCACCATAACTCATATCAATATATGATGAATCTACTTTCTTTCCAGTACTATCAAACAATTCATAATTAATATAGTATGGAATATTGTCATCACAATATGCAAGGTTGCTTTTTGTTATTTCAGAAGATTCCTTGTCATATTTAATTTTAAGAGAATATACGGCATTTTGTTTTATTGTAACCGACACATTGTCATAAATAGCAGAATTGGTAGTACTGATAATACTCAATACTGCATTTCCAACATTTTTATAATAAATAACAAACTTACCATTTTCTTCTTTTAGTTCGGCAACATTGCTATTACTAGAAGTAATTAAATATCTAGGTGCATTTGTAACTTCAAACTCAACATTAATTTCTTCTTTATTTTGACTTGCTTTTGATAAATATACCTCTTTTTGACTTTCGCCAGTTGTATACATCATTTTAATACTTGTTATACCACCAACTTCTTGCTTATTCAGTAATGCAAAAACGCCGACAGCACCAAGTGCGCCAACAATAATTACAACTATTACTGATATAATAATTTTAAAAGTTTTACTCATAATTCCTCATTTTTAGTATTTGCAAAATAAATAGATTTAACCCTTATATGAATTGTAGAAAATTTTTAACTTTTTGTCAATCAAATGAAGGCTTAAACACAAAAAAACACTTACAAAAGTAAGTGCTTTTAAAAAATTTATTTAAGCAACAGTTTTAACAGTGATAACAATATTTTTACCTTCACTATTGAAACCTAATAATGTATCTGTAAATCCACTATTTAAATAGTCGCCAATGAATGCGTGTGCTTCTTTTCCAGTAGCATTTGTTTTCGTTGGTTTATAATAATTAATAGCAAGATCTTTAACGTCACAACCAGTTATTGTAGCAGAAACGCCTTCGCCTGCTTTTGCAATATTATATTTACCAATAAGCCCGCCCATGTATATTTCAACAAAGTACTCTGTCGATTTTAAATTAGAATCAAACATACCAGAAACTGAGTAGTTAGAAATAGCCAATTTATTTACAGGACCTTCCGCATATGATGGAGTGCTATTTACTCTTCCAATAATACCACCAATAGACTGAACATATGTAAAATTAAGCCCACTATCAAAAGAAATTCTTCTTGACTTATCAGCATAAATATTAAATTTAATTGTTGCATGTTTTTCAGCATTTGCGCTAATTTTAACTTGTTTACCAGCAGTCTTATCTTCACTTGTTTCAACTACAAGAGCAACAAGTCCACCAGCATCAACAACATTAGCACGAGTTAAGTCTGAATTTGCCGTAACATCAACATTAACATCAACAATCTCAGCATTACCTTGCGCTGAACATACAGCACCACCAATTCTATCAGCAAAGAATGGTTTTATCTCACCCTTATCTTCTAAAATTGTTTGCATTGTTGCTTTAATATTAATATCTTGAATTTTTCCTTTAAGATTGCCAACAGCGCCTGCCATAGAATATATAGATTTAATAGCAACATCAACATCAATATTTGAAATTGATGCACCTTCATTAACTGATGACGCAAGTCCGCATGTAGCATATGCACTATTGGTTTTAGCATAAATTTCAAAATCTTTCATCTTAGGAATATTTGTTGTCAATAATTTCACATTAACAGATACTCTATTAATAGCACCAACAGCACCATTAAATGTACCATCATTTATGCCTATTAATCCAGCCACATCAAAGTAAGCAGACATTTTATCAGCCAATACTGTTTCAAAATTGCCCTCTGTGCAACCTTTAAATTCATTTGTATAAGTTATTGTGCCAAGGTTTATATCAACCAATCCAGCCACAATATGAGCGCCAGAAATGTCAATAATTTTTACTTTTGCATCAATAAGTTTTACTGACCTATTAATCGAATATACCGAACCCGTAACATAAGCCAAAATTTTTGTACTTAAACCATTTGTATAAACATTGGTAATAGTAGAAATAAAAGAAGTATATCCTGCAATTCCAGAAACTAAAACTGGAAATTCATTAGTACTTTTATCAATAGGATCAACAACACTCATGTTCTGTACTTCAACGTTTAAAATATCGCCTTGATAAAGAGTACCAATAACACCGGCAATATTCAAACCAGAGCCACGTTGTGCTTCAACAACAAATTTAGTAACAATACTATTTGAAATAGAAGAAGGAGATAATCTATCAAAACCATTAGCATCACTACCAACAATCGCACCATATTCAAGTGTAGTCCCTGTTTCAGTTTTAACTAAACCAGATGTTGCAATAAACTTAGCATCAACTGAAACACCATTGATTACAGAATGTTTTACAACACCAGCAATACCACCAATACCGTAAATTTGATTTTCAGTTGCCTGAGTACGAGAAGAGATTGTTTCTGACGGAACAGCATTAATCTCAGTAGCAATCTTTACATTTTCAATAGTTGTGTTTTTTGCAAAACCAACAACACCACCAACATTAACTTTGTATTTATCTTCAATACCAGAAACGTTAATAAACATTTTTTCAATAACTAAATCTTTAATTGTTGCACCATCAGTAATTGAGAACAATCCAACATTAAGATTTTCGCCATCAACATATTCAAGAACATTAGTAGCATCAATAATTATTTTAACATTCTTAATCAATACATTTTTGTCTGCATAAATAGTACCTTTGAAAGCAACAGGCTTCCAAATAATACCTTCAAAATCCAACGAGTTTATAATTTTATAAAATTTACCAGTTGTATCAATTTTTGAAAGTTGTTCAATATGTGCAGGAGATACAATATTTATTGGGCTAACTTCTGTACCTTCACCCATAGTAACAACTGTAATTGTATATGTTGTTTCTGTGTTACCATTGCGTACAACAGCCTTTATAACACCATCTTTTGAGGCAGAATAAGAACCATCTTCATTTTTCTTCAAAATAGATGTATCATTATTAGTTTCTTTATCAAAAGTTGCATTACTTATATTGTAAGTATCCCCAACTCTAAGCATAACCGCAGAGTTGACATACTGCATATTAGGCGTGCCCTGTGGAACACATGCTACTATAATTGTATATGTAACAAGCGAAACCATCAATAGACAAGTCACTATGACTAAGGATAAAATACTTTTTTTAGACATATTTATATCTCCTTTAATTAATGATTTTATTATACACTTTACGAATTAAAGTGTCAAGAGTCAATTTGAAAAGAAATATTAAAAAAGGCTAAAAACTTAACATTTTCAGCCTATAACCTATAATTTTATATCAAATTTGCAGAAATCACATATGTTTGAGAAAGTTTTATCAAAATATAGCCAATTTTCTGCAAATCAAATAATTTTTTACCAGTTTTACTTAATTACTTTAATATTGAAAGTTTGAACAATAGTATTAATTCCAGACGCCGTTACTGTTTGTATTTGTAATGTAAAAGTTACATCTTCGTCTGTTTTATTGATAACAATTTGTTTCTTATTTTCATCCTTGAAATAAGTAACACTATTAGTATTTAAAATAATGACATTATATTCTTGTCCAATAACTTCTTGATCCGCTGAATTTCTAAGGGCAACTGCGAGGTCAAGTCGAACTTCTCCATTTGCGAACTTATATATTGTAGAACCACCATTTACAAGCAATTTACCACCCAAATTAACGAACATGTCGGTTGCAATGGATGTTGAAATGTTTACGGTTGTCTTCGCAGTATATTTATCTATTCCATAAGTAAGTGTCGCCTCAATTTCAACAGGCCCCTGATTTGCAAGTTCTTTACAATAAATAAGACCCAAACGTTTATCAATGATTTCAATATCTCCACGGCTGGTTGAAAACTCAACATTATACTTATTAAGGTCCACAGCCTCTTCACCACTTTTAAGTGATAAATAACTATATGATTTAGGGTTGATGTCTATTGAAGTTTTAGAAAATTCAATTTTTGTTAAAACAGGTTTAAGCGTTATTTTACATTCAGAAGTTTTGCCGTCAACATTCACCATGATATTGATACTGCCTTTTACAGGAATATTAATATTGGGTTTATTTATTACAAGTTTACCTTCTTTTAGTTTTTCCTTAGAAATATTTTTTGGTTGAAGAAGTGTATTATCAGAAGTAGGTTCGGAACTAATTGAATAAGTAACGTTTGAATATGTTGCATTATTTGGATAAACTTTAAATTTTAAATCTTTTTCTTCATAAAATTCTGCTTCAATTTCACGGCTTACAAAAAGAACAGAAGAAACACCGACTGCCAAATTTTCATTTTTGTTACAGCCAGCAAATACAACAAGCGAACTTATCGCCACTAAAATTAAAGAAATAATTTTTTTCATATCACTCTCAGTATATTTTTTATTGAGTTTTTGTCAAATAAATATGCACTATTGTTAGTTTTAATAAAATATAATTTATTATTCTAATATTATGCTTTTCTAACTTTTAAAAGATTGGTTTCTGTACTTTGACCAACTGGGACACCAGCAGTTTGCACTATAAGGTCACCAGACTTGATTATTTTAGATTGAATTGCAAGTTTAGTTGCACTTTCAAGCAAGGTATCTGTATCTGGATAAATTTTATCAAAAAGCGGATATACGCCCCATACAAGGGCAAGTTGATTATATATTTTAAATCTTGGCGTTGTTGCAATAATTGGTGCTTTGGGTTTGAACATGCTGACAAAATTTGCAGTTCTTCCGCCGTATGTAACAACGGTTATTGCCTTTGCTGAAAGTGAATCACTCAGCGCAGATGCCGCATATCCCATACTCTTAGATATCCCTTCATCTTTAAGCGCTAAAATAGAAGAATGAGATATTATTTGATTATCATAATCTTTCTCACATTCTTCTGCAATATTACTCATAGTTTTAATTGCTTTAAAAGGATACAATCCAGATGCAGTTTCACCCGAAAGCATAACCGCAGATGTACCATCAAACACAGCGTTTGCGACATCTGAAATTTCAGCCCTTGTTGGTCGTGGATTTTTTATCATGCTTTCAAGCATTTCAGTTGCGGTAACGACAATCTTGCCCTGTTCATTGCATAGTTTAATTATTTGCTTTTGTGTTGATGGCAATTTTGCAATATCAATTTCTACACCCAGACTACCACGTGCAACCATAATACCATCACACACTTTGACAATCTCGTTTATATTATCCTTACCCTTTTGATTTTCAATTTTTGCAATAATTTTAATTGATTCAGCATTTTGTTTTTTCAAAAGATTTCTAACATCAATAACATCCTGCGCTGAACTTACAAATGAAAGCGCCAAGTAATCAATATCTTGCGCGCAAGCAAACATTATATCCAGTTTATCAACATCACCAAGGTAATTCATTTGCTTATCTGTGTCTGGAATATTAATGCTTTTATTATTAGAAAGAATACCGCCTTCTACGATTTTACATAAAATGTCTGTATCTTCTATATTTTTAACTTTAAGTTCAATAAGACCATCATTAAGAAGCAACCTTGTTCCAACTTGAACAATTTTAGGCAATTTCTTATATGAAACACTAACAATATGATTGTTTCCAATTATATCTCTTGAAGTTATTGTAAATTCTTTGCCTGTAACAAGTTCTACTTGATTGTTTTCGAATTTACGAATACGAATTTCAGGACCTTTTGTATCAAGCATAATAGCAACTGGTAATTTCAATTCTGCCCTTGCATCTTTTACTCTCTCAATTACTTTAATATAATATTCAAAATCTCCATGACTCATGTTCAGCCTAGCAACATTCATGCCACACTTAATAAGTTCAGTTATGCTTTCATAACTATCACACGCTGGTCCAATAGTACATATTATTTTAGTTTTACGCATTATACAATCCCCCATCCCCCATTAATAACTACTATTATTATAAACGAGTTAAAAGTTTTCAGCAAACAAAAAAGGCTAATAAGCCTTTTTATTTGCTGATTTTTATTTTTTTAGTTCTGCGATATAATCAGCGGGATTAACCAGTATGCCATTTTGCCAAACTTCAAAATGTAAATGAATACCCTCGTCAATTTCATTTAATGAAGAGTTGCCCACTCTACCTATAAATTGACCTTGTAAAACCTTATCCCCAACCTTTACGTCAATATCATCTGCAAGTGAAGAGTACCCCGTTACAATTCCACCATCATGTTTAATTGTAATTTTTATGCCTTCCAACATATTGTTTTCAATTTTTTCAACTGTGCCATTCAAAACTGCACAAACATTACTGCCCTTTTCCGCCATAAAATCCACGCCCTGATGAGTTTGCCATTGTTTTAATGTTTTTGACCACAACAATTCGTTTTCCGCATAACCCATTCCAAGTGTTGAATTTTTTACAGGCATTATCATTGTTACAACCTTAGGGTTACTAACGTCTTCAACCATAGGCGGGTAATATTGAGAACCCATATTTTTATTTGTAAGTACAATGGCAGAAACCGATGCAATCATTACAAGCATAACCACGCAAAAACTTACTACCATTGCATAAGCATGCCTTTTAATAAAAACCTTTAATCTTTGAATAAATGTAACTTCCATAATAATTCTCCTTAATTAATTGAATACTTGCCATTAATAATTTATTTATACTAATAACTACCATAAATATATGGAAAACCAACGACAATTTTATTTTTACCTTCATAGACCTGCATATTGCAACCGCTAATTTTATATTTTTTCATTTTGGCAGAGCGACCATTATAAAATTTACCAATACTCGTTTCTTCAATTCCTTCCTTGATTGCACCAAACTGAAAGAAAATTTTATTTATATCAGTATTTTGTTTGTAAATAAACGTTTCGCCAATAATGACTCCATGTTTTTTGTACACATAATGTTCATCATTTAATTTGTATTCTGTTGCAAACGTCAAATTTTGTTTATGTTCATAATCTTTAACTTCACATTTACTATTCAGCAACTGAATTGTTATAATTAAGGCAAATGGCACAAGCATAAAAACACTAAAATATTTAATATTCATAAAAAAACCATCCTTAAAGAATGGTTGACACAATAATATTAATTAAACATTAAATATAAATTTATATTGTCCCATGATTTCTAAAAAAACCGAGCATACATGGCTTTGCATAAAACTCAGAACCATATGACACACACATATTTACAATTTTTTCATCAATTTTATAATTTTCTTGTACGTTGTTTAAGATTTCTTCCAATTCAGCAATTATTTTATTTAATGATTGCACGCATTGTTCTTTGGTGAATTTAAGTTTATACTCTTCACTTTTCAGTTTATTCTGTTCAGGAACGGGTTTTAAAAATTTAAAAATTGAAACAAAGTTTAGATTAAATATTTTTTTCATATCACTTGCAAGAATAGATAAATTGACGGCTTTTGAAGTAAATTCGTTTATTTTCTTTAAATACAATTTAAGACAAATAAAAGAAAATTTTCTATTCAAATTACAAAAATCATTTTCAGTATATGAAGTTAGACACAAGTAAGTACACGCAAGAAAAAATGGACTGAGAAAAAATAATTTCGTACCTCCAACATGTTCCATAATCAGGCTTATTTTAATAAACATTGATACAAAATTCATAATACTTTCCGGTGTAAGATTAGTAGAAATAATTTCATCAATTATTTTATATTGACGGGTAAGATATTCAAGAATATTTTTATCTACATCATTTCCTGCGTACATCTTTAAAAACTTATTTTCATAAAGGGAAACTTTATTGGTTAAATATATTGCAATCATATTTTTTATATTTATTTCATTAAATTTTAATAATTCTTTATCAAATAAAATTGCTTTTGCCGTATTGCTTTTATAAAAATCAAAGTTTATACCATCAAAAATAAAATTAAATGATGTAAGATTGTATGTTGAAAAACTATTTGTAGGTATAATATAAAATTCATTATCATAAATTGAAGCCAAATACTTTCCAATTTCTAGTATACTGCTATTGCCAATAATAATCATTGCATCAAATTTCTCAACAACTTCAATCTTTTCAGCATTATATATGCTTGGAACTATATCACTTGCAAGCAGTTTGATTGTTATATTTTCTGCTGATTTTTGTGCAAGTTCAAATACTTCTGTATAATTTTCATAGGTCTTTAAGTCTGACAATATAAAAAAGTTTTTGTATTTTTTTTCGTTAATTGTTTTATTAAAAAACGACCGATAATCTGTTTCTACTAAATTATTGAAAACTTTGCATATACCAAGTTCAGCCATTTCACTTTCTAATTTTTCCACCAACTCACAAATCATATCAACCTCACTATAAAAAGATAGCATGTCTACTTTAAAAGTAGCCATGCTTTTTATTTTATCTTTTTAATTTTAAGTGGAGAAATTGTCGAATTTGTTGGTATATACTTTTCATCATACTTTTGTATTTTCTTTTTCTTGCAAGCAGAGGTTATTGAATTTACAATCATAAGGACTATTCCTTGAATAATTAAATAATAATAAGTAATGATACGCCAGCATAAAAATCCCCAAACAATATTAGTTCCCATATATTTACTTGTACCAAACATTGCAACAAAAGATAGTTCCATCATACCCGTACCACCAGGAAGAGGAATATAACTTGATGCCATGGCACATATATAAAATCTCGCTATACTTTCCGCCCAATATGAAAGCGCATCACCAAAAGATGCAAAAGTTACATTGGTAAACGCAAGACAAATAATAAATGGAATTGTAGCATTTAACAATATTTGAATGGCATTTGAACAAATTAAACCGAAAAATAATGATTTATTTTTTTTCAAATAATCAATGGAACTTTGAAATTCAAGAACTTGTTGCATTAATTTATCATACGAAACACGATAATTTTTTACAAATCTAAGTTTATATCCTATTTTAATACAGAATCTTGCAAGTGACCTTCCCCAAACCTTACTAGTTCCAACAAGAATTATTAAAAAAGTTGTTGCCGTTGTCACAATAACGCCAATAACAGATAAAATTTTAAAGACAACCAATATCAGTTTGTTGGCTAAGGTTGTTTCAACTGGTGCTGCAAAAACCATAAACAATACAATGGCAATAATATACATAACATTAAAGGTCATCATTTTAATTATAGGTACACTCGTTGCAATGCCTGGTGAAACACCACGTTTTGACATATAAATAATTTGTGAAGGCTGAGCGCCTGCTGCAAGTGGCGTAATTGATTCGTAATATTTACCAGTAATTGCTGTGTTTAAACTTAGCACCGGCCTAGATTTACCGGTAGTTTTTTTAATGATTAAAAATATACCAAAGGCATCAGCAACCATAATTAATAGCATAATAACAAAACCCGCTAATAACCACCAAAGCCTATTGCCTTGTTTTGCAATTATTGATGAAATACTAACATCGCCAGCACTATTTATCAAGCCTGCGACTAAAACGACTACTAAAACTATATTAATAAGTAAAAATAAAACACTAAATATTTTGCTTTTTTTATTTTTTTTCTTTACTTCAAAATTTTGAACTTCTTCCAATCTCTCTTTAACGACATCTGAGTCAATTATTGGAGAGTTTTCATCATTGACTGTTTCACTAAAATTTGTAGTTTCTTCAAGCGCAACTTCTTCTTTTAGTTCTTGAATTTTTTTATTTTCAGTTTGTTGTTCTATACTTTGGCTATCAAAAATTGAGGCCTGCGTTTCTTTTAACAAATCATTTTTAGGCACAATAGAATCGTCATGAAGTTTTTTATCTTCATCACCAACATGTTTTTTCTGTAATTTTGTGCTTTTAAGATTTTTTACAATCTTTTTTGAATTGTCCGCCATGTTCTATCCTTTTAGCAAAGTTTACATCAAAATACCAGCCCTGTCAAATTTTTTACAAAAAATTAAGACTGATTACTCAATCTTAATTAAATTTTTATTTCTTTTTCTCGCCCATTAGTTTATCATACCCTTTAATAAAGTACTTAACAAACCCATTTTGCTCTTTCTTCTCTAAGATATCAGCCATATATTTATTGAAATAAGTGGCTTTTTTATCTGCAAGAACTTGCTCATAAATATAATCATAAATGGTTTTATTTGTAAAAAGCGATATTTGAGTATTTTTCATTGCCTGAACAATAACTTCATCACTTGCACCAGATACATACTTAACTAGTTCTTCATTAAATGTAGGGTTGGTTACCATAATGATATGAATACCATAAGTTGTAGCCTCATATGCATAAAGTTTACCAGTAGTATTAACCGTGCCATCATCATTGAATGTCAACTGAGCCAACAATTTTCTAGAAGTTTCTGCAAACTCCTGTGCCCAAGAACCATTTTCCTTTTCATTTGCTGGTACATAATATCCAGTATAGTATGTTGGTTTATCTTTATTAAATAAGCCTGGATCTTGGCTATATTTATACATTAATTTATTAAAGTCCATTGCAAAAGATGTATAAGTATAATCTTTTTCTGAACCAATTTTTAAAGCAAGTGCATCAATTTCTGCTATAACATCACTAAAAACGACCTTACTTTCAGTTGCTGAAATCTCTTTATAATTGTCTTTATCATATCCGGGTGCTGTTTCATCATAATTTTCACGATATGCAACCTTAATTTCACCATTTTCAAGTTTAGCCTTAAATTCTGCAAGTTTGGCTTTATATTCTGCTCTATAAACCTCATCCTTTGCGGGATCACTACCCGGTAAGTTTTTTAATATATCTTGCATCTCAGTCGTAAAGTTGATTAAAATATGTTGAACGCCAAAGTAACCTTTATTATCTTTACCATCAACTGTTGGATGATAAAGCGGTATTGTCTTTCTTTCAGAGTCCGTCATTGCTTTATTATAAGCCTCAATATTATTAAATGTCTGTTTGTCAGTATTTACAAGCGTGTTATATTTACCAACCAAATCACTATCAGTTATATTAATATTTTGTTCAATATATTCTTGATATTTTTCAACAAGTTTACTCTCGTATTGAACAGTATAAATTCTATTTAGTTCTGCATTAACAACACTATCAACAGAATCATCTTTCCCAAGAGTTTTAGCCGATGTTCTTAGGTCACTTACCCAAGAAATATAGGCTTTCATTCTATATTCTTTGTTTTCAAATTCTTTAAAATCAGCAGTATTGATAGGAAGTCCATTTTTATCACTAATAACAACGTCATCAGTAACAAACCCGTCACCATAACTAATTTCTTTAAGTGCCGAAAGAATATACTTTTTATAAATATAATTCTTTGATTCATCTTTACTTTCAATATAATCTTTGTAAAGTTTATCAGTTTCCTTATAATCATCAGCCTTTAAATATTCTTTAATTTTACCATCAAGCGTTTCGTTAACCGACTTATAAACTTTATCCCAAAGTTCATTAATCTCGGAATTTTTCAACTTAATTACGCCTCTCGCCTCAGTTAATATAAGTTTACGAGTAACAAGCGAATCATAAACAAGCGTCATCAAAGAATCACCACTATATCCGTAAATATAGTAATAGTAATTATAATAATATGTATAATACAAATTTACAACTTCTTCACGCGTGATATTTTCAGTGCCAACGACAGCCACAACTTCTCTATTTGAAGCCAGCGCATCTTTTTGAAAAAGCGTACATCCAGTAAAAATGCAAAAAGACATACAAACACACAATAGTAATGCACAAATCTTCTTTTTCATTCTTATCTCCCTTTCATTTTATTGATAATGATTATTATACTTGATTTAACATACAAATGCAATCACTTTTTACTCAATATTTAAGGATATATTTAAAAAATCCTTCACAATATTAGCATTTTCAAGAACATTCGGTGAAGTAAATGCAAATTTAATACACCCAGCATTTAATTCTAACGCGCAAATGCTATTATATTTATACACTGCTTTGGCGATATTTTCACTAGCAAGTATTGTTTGCGCATCTTTAAGAGTAAGTTTGCCCTGTGATGAATTAATTATAAGTTCCACAACCGACAACCTTGAAGCCTTTGCTTTAAGCAGTGCAATAAATGCAAGATTTCGTACAACCAACGGCATTTTACCAAACATATCCTCAGTTTCTGCAAGTAATGAATTATAATCTTTTTCATTTTCTATTCTTGAAATATTTTTATATGTTGTCATTCTGTTACTGCTATCAACAATATATTTTTCCGGTATAAATGCATCAAGAGATATTTTCATTACTGTATCAATTTTCTCTTCACATTTTTCACCCTTTAAAATAGCAACTTCGTTTTCTAACATTTTACAATACAAATCATACCCTACTTTCTGCATGTGACCATGCTGTTCAGCGCCTAGTAAATTTCCGCCACCTCTAATTTCAAGGTCACGCATTGCAATTTTAAATCCACTACCAAATTCAGTAAATTCCGAAATTGCATCAAGCCTTTTAGTCGCGTCTTCTGACAATACTTTATGCTCATCATAAGTAAAATACGCATATCCCATTCTATTACTTCTTCCAACTCTTCCCTTAATTTGGTAAAGTTGTGAAATTCCAAAATTATCCGCATCTATTACAATTAATGTATTGGCATTTTGAAAATCAACTCCATTTTCTATTATTGTGGTGCTAAGCAAAATATCCGCCTCACCAGTCTGGAACTGACGCATAACCTCTTCAAGTTCAACCCCACCCAACTGACCATGACCAACTGCAATTTGAACAGATGGTGGTAATAGTGATTGTATATGTTGTTTAAACTTATATATTGTTTCAACTCTGTTATACACAATAAAGACTTGCCCACCACGATTAATTTCGCGCATAACAGCATCTCTTACAAGAGTATCCGTGTATTCCGTTACAAATGTTTGAACCGGTATTCTATCTACCGGTGGGGTTGCAATAATTGAACAATCTCTCATTCCGGACATTGACATGTGAAGAGTACGCGGTATTGGTGTTGCTGAAAGCGTAAGAACATCAACATTGCTTTTTATAAGTTTAAGTTTTTCCTTATCTTCCACGCCAAATTTTTGTTCTTCATCAAGAATAATAAGCCCTAAATCGTTAAATATTACATCTTTGCTAAGTAGTCTATGCGTTCCGCAAATAATATCCAACTTTCCACTTTTTAAATCATTTAAGGTTTGAGTTTTTTCTTTTTCGGTTTTAAACCTGTTTAAACATCCAATATTTACACCAAAATCTTTCATTCTTTTTAGACAAGTTTTGTAATGTTGTTCTGATAAGATTGTTGTTGGCGCAAGAAATGCAACCTGTTTACCAGACAATACCGCTTTAAACCCCGCCCGCAGTGCGACCTCAGTTTTACCAAACCCAACATCTCCACAAAGTAAGCGCTCCATGACTTTGCCAGATTCCATATCTTTTTTAATTTCTTCAATACTTTTTATTTGGTCCTCAGTTTCTGCATATGGAAAAGATTCTTCAAATTCTCTCTGCATAATATCATCACTAGCAAAAACAAAACCCTTTCTACTTTCACGTTCAGCATATAGTGCAAGTAAATCAACAGCCATCTTTTTAATTGATTCTCTTACTTTTTGTTTAGTGCTTGCAAACTCTGCGCCACCTATTTTTGACAACCTTTTTGGTGTGTCCGCCCCACTAAACCTATCAAGTAAATTCATTTGGTCAATCGGAACAAATAACTTATCGTTATCTCTATATTTTACAACAACGAAATCTTTTGTACCAAATGAACCGCTTAAAGTTTCAGTACCTTCACAAATACCAATACCATGAATTTCATGTACAACATAATCACCAATTTTAGGCACACTAAAAACATCTTTTCGTTTCGCGGTAACAGAACTCTGTTTGATTTTTTTACGCAAAATATCATCACAACCAATAACCACAATCTTACTATCCAAAAGAATAAAACCACTTGATAGTTCAGCAGGAATAATGGCAGATTTTTTTGATGTCAAAGTCGCATTTTCGCAAACATCTAAAAATATATTATCTTCACTTAACATATCACGAACATTTAATGCCGAATTATTGTCACGCGCAAATATTAAAACCTTAAAATCGTTTATATGCCAAGTTTCAATATCTTTTGCAAGCAATGCGGAATTTTGTGTATATTTGGTCATTGGACCACACTTAAAATTAAATACAGCCTTTGGTTCGAAAAATCTATTCGCAGATGATAATTTCTGATGAACAAGAACAGTAAATTTATCTAACCTTTTTTTAAAAGACTCAAACGAAAAATATCCGCAATCACTACTTGTCAGCACCTCATCTGTTTTAAGGTATTCTTTAAATCTATTAATTATTTCGGTTTGATGTATGCCAAACGCGTCATAAACATTTTTGCCTTCATCAATGATAATAAGGTCATCTTCATTCATATAATCAAGCAGTGTGCCGAGCCTATCACTCATTAACGGAAACAAATAATCTAAACTAAACCCCAATTCATCTTGCTCTATTTTTGATAAAAGTTCATTTATTATAGTTTTATAAGATTGTTCACTCTCTGCATTTTTAAAAGTTTTGGACTGAATTTTTGTAAGTTCTTTCATAATGTTTGATTTATTATTATCAAAAAACACATTTGTGAGCGGACACACAAAAAAACTATCCACCTTGGTAGATTTACTGCTTTGATTTTCTATATCCAGTTCACATATCTTGTCAATTTCATTATCAAAAAACTCTATCCTGTATGCAGTATCATTATAATTTAGTGGATAAACATCAAGAATATCACCTCTCAATGAAAATTGTCCCACTGAACCAACCAACCCTTCATTACGATAGCCCATTTTTGAAAGAAAAGACGTAATAACTGATGGCTCTATATTTTGACCAACTTTAATTATTTTAAAATGTTTTGTAAACACTTCTTTGCTTGGCAGTTTAGAAAGTAACCCATCAGCAGTTGCCACAATTATATCTGTACTATCTGTTAAAACAGAAGAAAGGGTAAGTAATCTGCTTATATTGTTTTCATTGCTTTGAGCATGTTTATATGACAATATATCACTACCTGCTGGGAAAAAACAAGCATTCCTGCCAGATTCTATAAACTCATTATAAATATTTTTTGCTGATAAATAATCTCCCGCAATATATAAAACCCGCTTAGAAAAACAAGATGTAAAGTGAATTCTTTCACTTTTGCCCATACCAAAAGCCGAGGAAGAAATTCCGCCTCGGATAGCATTAATACATTTTGTGTACTCGCCACCTAATTTTTCAAAATCTAATCGTTCTTGTATTCTCATTATTTCACGTCAATATTTAAATTTTGTAAAATTTTAGTAAAGGGTTCACCATTAATCAGTTCAACAAGTGCATTCACTGCTCTGTCAATAGACTTAAAAATGTTTTCATCTTTAATTTTTGATAAAACATAGGTTGCAAGTTCAATATGGTCCGGTTTTGGACCAGTCGCAATTCTAAGCCTTTTAAATTCTTGCGTGCCAATAAGTTCAATAATATTTCGCATTCCGTTATGCGTACCAGCGCTACCACTTTCACGAAGGCGAAGAGTCCCTGCAACAATATCCACATCATCATATACAACAATTATATCAGCCACAGTTGCAGACGTATATCTAAGTACTTCTCTCACAGCCTCACCACTATTATTCATATATGTAAGCGGTTTAACTAGTAATATTTTTTCGTTATTAATTTGAGTTTCAGCAATTAATGATTTATATTTCTCAACTTTAAAAGTTATAGAAAGTTTAGAAGCAAGTTCATCAAGTGCCATAAACCCAACATTATGATATGTTTTATCATATTTTTTCTCGGGATTGCCAAGACCTATAATAATTTTCATACGCCCGCCTAACCCTGTACAGATTTTTTACAAAATTCGCCTTCGCAAATTGTAACATCTTCGTCAACTACATATGGTGCAACTATAAGAGCGCTATCTTTCACGCAGGCACCTTTCATAATTCTAACTTTATTAATAGCCTTAGTTGAAGAGCAAACAACGTTGTTGCCCATTATAGCCTCTGCCATTTCAGTATTTTTCAAATTACATAAATAACCTATATTACAATTACAATGAATATTACAATGATTAAGTATTGATGATGCATCAATGACAACTTTATCATCAATAATGGTTCCTCCAACTATTTTAACACCATAACTTATGTTGTTGTTTTCACCAATTACAGATGATTCAATAAATGCACCTATTATTTTCGTACCTTCTCCAATACGTGCATCACAAATATAAGTATCGCAACCAATTATAACACTTTCACAAATTTCACAAGTCCCTGATATCTTGACATTTTTATCAATAATTACATTTTTTCCAATAGTTACATCAGAGTCAATATAAGTTGTCGAGGGGTCATTAATTTGAACACCATTAGACATATGGAAACTTATAATTCTATTGCGCATAGTTTCGCAAACGAGTGATAATTGCTTAAAGTTAGAAACAATTATCAAATCTTCTTCATCAAAATAATAAACCTGTGGAGAATAAATTTCATCAACACGCTTAATATATTCAGTTTTAAAAACATATCCCCGCGTAAGTTTACAAACGTTTAATCCTTTATCACGAGTAAAACCAACAACTTCTTTTATAAGATTTTTTGTAATAAGCGGAGTATCTGAATAAAGTACAACCGTATATTCTCCATCTTTCAGCACTGGTTTAACAGTATTGACGACACCCAATTCAGTATCACTTATTATCGTTGGGTTTTCAGTTGCATTAATTACCCATTCAAGCAAACTTTTACCACATAGTTTAAATGATGAACTTTCAGCATCACAATTAAATCCTTCGTGTTCAGTTTTAATAATGATAAAATCAAGTTTTATATCTTCATCATCATCTTTTTCTGTTTTTGTTTTTACAGCCGAAAATGGCGCAGACTCCAATTCGAACTCTGCGTTTTCTTTTTCTTCTATTTCTTCAAATGAAGTGTACCCTTCAAGTAAATCAAATCTTTCCATACCAATATATTAAACAATAAGAAAACTTCCGTCAAGCAGTTTCCCTACTTCTTCTCCTTTGATTATTTATTTCGCTTATCTCTAAAATAAAATGATAATAATTCACTGCATTCTTTTTCAAGAATACCGCCCTCAAACTCAATATTATGATTAAGGTTAGTCCTTAGCGCAAGACTGGTCGCACTTTCAGTATTCTTAGTGACTTTAACTTCATATGCTCCAAAATAAACTTTATCAAGTCGTGCGTTTAAACATGCACCAGCACACATTAAACATGGTTCAAGTGTCACATACATACTGCAACCGTTAAGCCTATAATCGCCCAATTTCTTACATGCTTTATTTATTGCAATTATTTCAGCATGCGCGGTTGCAAGATGCTTGGTTTGCCTTTCATTATAACCGCGAGCAATAACCTTGCCATCACGAACAATAACGGCACCAATAGGAACTTCATCTTTTTGTTTTGCCTTTATTGCTTCTTTAATTGCAAGACTCATCATTTTTTCATTTGTTTCCATTTATTATTACCACACTTTTATTTATTAATCTAAACAAATCTTTAAACTTGTTTTCCAGCAAGGGTAAAACCTCTATATTTCTACTTAATGGATGAGATAGTTTGTCACTGCCACACTCAATGGTGAGAGCCGTTATACCTAACTTTTCAATGCACCAATCTTTATATCCGCCAGCGCTATTTTTTTCTGTACTGACAATTTTATATTTTAAATTATGCGCAAATAAGTTTGCTATCTTTTTGTCACGCTTTTTATTTTTATTATAAAAATCATAATATATTTCTTCACCCTTTGTATGCAAACTGAGCGTTAAAATTG
>JAVWAR010000002.1:0-33310 GCA_036649955.1 Clostridia bacterium
TATAGTAGAGAGAAGTTGCTTGAAGGAGTAAATATTACTACACTTTTAACTGATGTAAACATTTGCAGTTCGAAAAGTGAAGTTAGGCGCTTAGTAGAGCAAAATGGTATTTCTATTAATGATAGTAAAGTTACAGACTTTAATGCTATTATTAAATATGATAAAGACTTTATTGTTCGTAAAGGTAAAAAAGTAATAATAAAAATTAAACTTATATAATAAACGTTATATAAATTGTTTAGGAGTGATTATGAGTGAGATTAGAAAAGCCGTTATTCCAGTAGCAGGAAGGGGAACTCGGTTTTTGCCCGCTACCAAGGTTTTACCAAAGGAAATGTTTCCGATTATTAATAAACCCGTTCTCATGTATATTATTGAAGAATGTATGCTAAGTGGAATAACCGAAATTTTACTTATAATATCAAAAGACAAAGATTGTATTAAAAAGTTTTTCAAAAAAGATAATAAACTTGAAAAATGGTTACTTAAAAATAACAAAACTGGTTATCTTGATGAGTGGAATACTATTTTATCAAAAGTAAATATAAGTTTTGCATATCAAAGTAGTAAAAAAATAGGCAGTGGTGGTGCTTTAACGGTTGCAGAAAGGTGGGTAAATAATGAACCATTTGCTGTATTATTTGGAGATGACTTAAATTTTACGAAAATTGATGAACGTCCAGTTATTGGACAACTAATTGATGAATACGATAAGTATAAAAAGACAATAATTGGTTGTAAAAAAATTAACAAAGAAGATATATGTAAATATAGTTCAATAGTTACTGGTAAAAAACAAGGAAAGTGTATAGAGGCAAATGGAATAATTGAAAAACCAAAGAAAGGTACAGAACCATCTCTTATATCTGGACTTGCGAGATACATATTGCCCAAAAATGCTTTTTCTTATTTAAAAGAAACACCTGAAATGTTAAATGGTGAGATTGCTCTTACTGATACGCTGAATATAATTTGTAAAAAAGAAGGAGCGCTTGCTTATGTCTTTGATTCAATAAGATATGATACAGGTGACCAGTTAGGATATGCACAATGTATAGTTGAATATATGCTTCGTGATGAAAAAATGGGTAAAGAATTTGAAAAATATCTAAAAACACTCATAAATAGTAGAAAATAACGCAAATTTTTAGAAAACTTTGAAAAATGGCGTTAAAACATTTGATATATGTCTATGATTTAGTTAAAATATATATAATAGATCCATGAGATACATGGCTTGAATAGAAAGAGGGAACTAAAATGAAAATTTCTGACGTAAGAATCCGCATTGTAAAAAACGATACAAGCAAAATTAAGGCATCTGCTTCAATTACTATTGAAGATTGCTTTGTTGTTCATGACATCAAAGTTATTGAAGGTAATGAAGGTTACTTTATTGCTATGCCATCAAGAAAAACACCAGATGGCGAGTTTAAGGATATTGTTCATCCACTTAATACTGAAACTCGTGAAGAAATTCGCGACATCGTATTAAAGGCTTTTGAAGAGGCTTCAAAAGTTGCTGAACAGGCTGAATAATAGTTTTTAATATTTGCGAACCCATATTTGGGTTCGCTTTTTTATTGTTTTTATATTTATGAAAAATTTTAACAATTAAAGTTGCGTTCGCATAAAATACAATATGTTAGATAATATAAAAACCATTCATATAATTGGTATTGGTGGCATTAGTTTAAGTGCTATTGCACTTATTTTAAAAAACAAAGGGTTTGTAATTACTGGCAGTGATGAAACACTTACAAGTATTACAGATAATTTAATAGCAAAAGGTATTCGTGTGTCAAAAGGTGAAAACCTTAACGATACTCGCAATGCCGATGCAATAATTGTTTGTTCTGCAATACCTTCGTGCAATGCGGAATTAAAACTTTCAAAGGAACTTAATAAGAAAATTTTTAAACGTTCTGAAATACTTGGAATGATATCAAAAGAATATTCTAAAACTATTTCTATTGCAGGTAGTCATGGAAAAACCACAACTACTGGCATGATTGCCGAAATATTAGTTTCTGCAAGTCTTGACCCAACAGTTCATATTGGCGGGTTATATAAAGGCATTGGTGGAAATGTTCGTTTAGGTGGCTCTAATTTATTCGTGACAGAAGCCTGCGAATACAAAGATAGTTTTTTGGATTTATCCTCGTTTATTGGTATTGTTCTATCTGTTCAAGAAGACCATTTGGATTATTTTATTAACCTTGAAAATATACAAAAATCTTTTAGTTGTTTTTCGCATAACATTTCTGCATCTGGTTACTTTATTGTAAACAATGATGATGAAAATGCAAGAAAACTTTCTTCATTTGCTAAAAAAATAACTTATGGATTAACTAATGATAGCGATGTTTTTGCACGCAATATTAAATTTAATGAATGTGGATTATATACATTTGACATTGTTGCGTTTGGTGCATTTATCTGTAATATATCTCTATCTGTTATTGGTAGGCATAACATATATAATGCGCTTGCAGCCTTTACTGCATGTATGTGTCTTTCTGTAAAAAAAGAAGATATAAAACTGGGGCTTGAAAAATTTAGTGGTGTTGACCGTAGATTTGAACTTATTAAGAAAACTATAAATAGTGTTTTAGTTCATGATTATGCTCATCATCCCACTGAAATAATTGCCACATTAAGTGCAATTCGCACATTTTACAAAGGAAAAGTGATTATTGTTTTTCAACCACATACGTATTCTCGAACGAGAGATTTATTTGACGGATTTGTATCTGCTTTTAATGATGCTGATGAGATATGGTTATTGCCCATATACCCCGCGCGTGAAGACCCTATTGCTGGGATTACAAGTGAGGTGCTTGGCACTGAGATATCAAAGTTAGGAAAACATGCAAGGTGTTTGAAAGATTTTAATGAATGTATACAAATGATAGAATACAACTTAAAAGAAAAGTGTTTTATTGTGATTGTTGGTGCTGGTAATATTTTATCTATTGCTAAGTACTTTGAATCTGAAAAAAACTCTTGACAATAAATTAAAATTGTTTTACACTAAGCGTAATTTATATTGCGATGACTTAGGACACGTTTTTAGTTGTGAATTTCTTTTAGCGAGTGGGGTTTGGTGAAAGCCTACAAGATAACAACTATGAATATCACCTAATAGCATGTGAGTGAACTTATAGTAACTTGCACGGTAGTTTCCCGAGAGTAAACAGGGGCATGATAGTGCCTAAGTCTTACAAGTGGTAACGCAAACTCTGTGTTCTTGTTTTGAACATAGAGTTTTTTTTAAGGAGAAAATAAATGTATAATAAAGTTGATAGTAAACTGGATTTCGTAGGACGCGAAGAAGAAATTGTTAAGTTTTGGAAAGAAAATGATATTCAAAAGTCTGTTCGCAAGCAGAACGAAAACAATCGTATTTATTCGTTTTATGAAGGTCCACCAACTGCAAATGGTATTCCTCATATAGGCCATGTTCTTACGCGTACTATCAAAGACGTTTTTCTTCGTTACCATTCTATGCTTGGCGAAAATGTTATTAGAAAAGGTGGATTTGATACGCATGGATTGCCTGTTGAACTGGAAGTTGAAAAGAAAATAGGTTCTACTGGTAAAAAAGATATTGAAACCTATGGTATTAATAAGTTCCTTGAAAAATGTAAAGAAAATACTTTAATTTATCAAGATATGTGGGAAGATTTCTCTAATAGAATGGGCTATTCTGTTGATATGGAAGACCCATATATTACATTTGATGTTAAATATATGGAAAGTGTTTGGTGGAGTTTGGCTGAACTTTATAATAAAGGATATATTTATCAAGGGCATAGAATTCTTCCTTATTGTCCAAGATGTGGAACATCACTTTCAACATCAGAAGTCGCACAAGGTTATAAAACCGTTAAAGAACGTTCTTGTGTTGCGAAATTCAAGGCACTTGATGAAGATAATACCTTTTATCTTGCATGGACAACAACTCCATGGACACTTCCATCAAATGTTGCGCTTTGTATGAATGCAAAAGAAGATTATGTTAAAATAAAAACCGAAAAAGAAAACTATATTTTGGCAAAAAACCTTGTTGATACATTTTTTGAAAAAGATACTTATTCAATAGTATATTCAAAAAAAGGTAGTGAATTTGAAAAACGTTATTATGAACCTTTATTTGATTTTGTAAAAGATAAATATTCGGGCAGTGCATGGTTTATTACAAATGATGACTATGTAACGCTTACTGATGGTACAGGTGTTGTTCATATTGCTCCGGCTTTTGGTGAAGACGATGCAAAAGTTGGTAAAAAATATAAACTTCCATTTGTTCAACTAGTTGCAGAAGACGGAAAACTTACTTCTGAATGTGGTCAGTTTGCCGGACTATTCATTAAAGATGCGGACAGACCAATTTTAATTAATCTTAAAGAAACGGGTAAACTTTTCAAGGATATGATGTATGAACATGAATATCCACATTGTTGGAGATGTGAAACTCCGTTACTTTATTATGCTCGTTCTAGTTGGTTTATAAAAACCGAAGAAAATAAAGAAATCTTAATTTCAGATAATAAAGATGTTGAATGGTTTCCAGAATCTGTTGGTGAAGGTAGAATGGGTGGTTGGTTTAGGGGTATCCGTGACTGGGATATTGGACGTAATCGTTATTGGGGTACGCCTCTTCCAATTTGGATTTGTAAGGATTGTGGGCATGTTCATGCAGTTGGTTCTGTAAAAGAACTTAAAGAACGTGGCGGAATTGACGAATCGGTAGAACTTGACCTTCATAAACCTACTGTTGATAAAATTACTTTTAAATGTGAAAAATGTGGTGGAGTTATGACAAGAACTCCTGAGGTTATTGATTGCTGGTATGATAGTGGTTCTATGCCTTTTGCTGAACTTCATTACCCTTTTGAGAACAAAGAACTATTTGAAAAAACTTATCCTTGTGAGTTTATTTCAGAAGGTATGGACCAAACGAGAGGGTGGTTCTATGCTCTTCAAACAATCAACTCGCTATTATTTGGAAAGACTCCTTATAAACGTTGTTTGCCACTTGGTCTTGTAAATGATGAACATGGCATTAAAATGAGCAAACATTTAGGCAACGTTGTTTCGCCATTTGATATGTTTAAAAAGTATGGAACTGATGCTGTAAGATGGTATTTTTATACTGCAAACAGCACTTGGATTTCAACAAGTTTTAAAGAAGAAACTCTTGCAGAATCTCAAAGAAAAATGATGGGAACGCTTTGGAATACTTATTCATTTTTCGTGCTATATGCAAATATAGATAATTTTGATGGTAGTAAAACTAGTATAGATTCGGTGCAGTTGTCTTTTATGGATAAATGGATAATTTCAGAAGTTACAAGTCTTACTGAAAGCGTAAGAGTCAATCTTGATGCTTACAATCCAACTGAGGCAAGTAGGGCTATAACTAAATTTATAGATACCTTGTCAAACTGGTATGTTAGGCGCAGTCGTGAAAGATTTTGGTCTAATGGTGAAAATGCAGACAAAACTGCTGCGTTTACAACACTTTATTATGTATTAAATATTGTAACGAAACTTTTAGCACCATTTACGCCACTTTTTTCAGAAACTATTTATCAGAATTTAGTTCGCTCATGCTTTGTAAATGCTAAAAAGAGTATCCATATGTGCAGTTTTCCAGTTGTTGATGAAAAACTTATTGATAAAAAATTAAATGAAGGCATGGAAAGTGTACTTGATATTGTTGTTCTTGGAAGAAGTGCAAGAAATTCATCAAATCAAAAAAACCGTCAACCACTTCGTAAAATGATGGTGGCATTAAACCATGACCAATTACTTAATGATGAATTAATTTCACTTATTAAAGATGAAATCAATATTCAAAATTTAGAGTTTTCAAAAGACTTAACAGAATATATTTCTTATGACTTAAAGCCTCAACTTAAAACGGTTGGACCTAAATATGGCAAGCAATTAAATATTATTCGTAATTATTTGTCATCATGTGACTCAATCAGTGTTGTTAAAAAACTCAATGCAGGTGAAGAACTTGTCATTAAAGATGGGGACTCAGATATTGTGCTTGGTTTGGATGACGTGCTTATTAATGCTTGCAATAAAGAGGGATATTCTTCTGCAAGTGCAAGCGGATATACTGTTGTTCTTGACACAATAATTACTCCTGAACTTAAAGCACTTGGTGAAGTACGTGAATTTGTTTCTAAAATTCAAGCGCTTAGGAAAGAGGCAGACTTTGAAGTTGTAAATCATATTAATTTGGGTGTTTCATGTAATGAGTATTTGAAAAATGTAATTATTTCTAATAAAAAAGAAATTATGAAAGATACGCTTGCAGACAATATTTATTTTGATAACTTAAAAGGGTTTATAAAAGAAGTTGATATTAATGAATTTAAAATAACCATTGCGGTAGAAAAAAATTAAAGGAAGGTGAAAACCTTTCTTTTTTTGTATTAAAAAATTTGTTTTTACACAGAATAATGATATATAAGGAGATGAGAGTATGTTTACAGAAAGTGTTTTTGTTCAAAGAAGTCCAATTCATGATAAAACCGTGTTTGATTATATGAAAATACGTAGCAATGATGGTTATATTTTTTCAGCCGATGAGATAAGAAATTAAGAAGTATAAAAACTTCTATAAAATCCCTTGACAATTTTTCGGTTATATAATATAATTACGAATGCAAATTATTCAAGGGAGATATGCCATAAATGAAATCAAACATACATCCAGATTATCATAAAGTTACCGTTCAATGTGCTTGTGGAGAAACTTTTGAAAGTGGTTCTACTAAACAGGGAGATGTTGTTAAAATAGAAATATGTAACAAATGTCATCCATTCTTTACTGGAACACAGAAATTAGTTGACCAAGGCGGACGTGTTGAAAAGTTTAACAAACGTTACGGCAATAAGTAGCAAGGTTTTAGTGCAAGAATTTAATTCTTGCACATTTTTCTAATTGCGGATATTTTTTCTAAATGAAATTATGTCGCAATTTTTTTATATGTAAAGGTAAAACCAATGGAATTAAAAAAATATTATTTAGAAACACTTGAAAAATTTAAAAATGCGGGTATAGACGAAAGCGCAGAAGTTCTTTGGATTTTTGCCTACGTGCTTAAAGTTAAACGTTCGTATATTTTTTCTATAAAAGATATTTCAGAAGCCGATAAAGTTAAAATTGATAATATTGTATGTGAAAGATTAAAAAGAAAACCACTTGATAAAATTCTTGGTTTTTCTGAGTTTTATGGATATAAATTTCTTGTCAATGAAGATGTCTTGATTCCAAGGCCGGAAACGGAAGAACTTGTTGAACTTGCACTTCAAAACATTACAAGTCAAGATAGTGTTTTAGATGTGGGCACTGGTAGCGGTGATATTGCAATCACTATTAAAAAGAAAAGCAATGCAAAAGTTACTGCTGTTGATGTTTCAAATAGTGCGCTACTTGTGGCACAGCAGAATGCCTTACTTAATGACGCTGATGTAACAATGGTTCTTAGTGATTTATTTAATGGTATAGTTGGTCAAAAATTTGATAAAATAATTTCAAATCCGCCATATATTAAATCTTGTGATATAAACTATCTTGAAGATGAAGTGAAAAAGTTTGAGCCACATATTGCACTTGATGGCGGAGAATCTGGGTTTGTGTTTTATGAAAAAATTATAAGTGAAGCGCCTTCGCTACTTAATAAGCATGGTCAAATATTTTTTGAAGTAGGTGACGGGCAAGCAGAAGTTGTTTCTAATTTGCTTAAAAAAGATTTTACTAATATTAAAATAAAAAAAGATTTAGAAGGTATTGAACGTATAGTTTATGCCGAGTTAAAGGATATATTATGATAGAAAAATTGGAGTTTTTAAAGAAAAAGTTTGATGACCTTACAGAGAAAATTTCAGACAATGAAATTATTGCAGACCAACAACTTTGGCAAAAATATGTTAAAGAACATTCTGCACTTAGAGATATTATTGAAAAATATAATGAGTATCTTTCTGTTCAAAAAGATATGACAGATGCAAAACTTATGCTCGAAACCGAAACGGATAAAGAGATGATTGCCATGCTGGAAGACGAACACTACTCAGGTAAAGAAAAATTGGAAAAAATTGCAGAAGAACTTAAATTCCTTTTACTTCCAAAAGACGAAAATGATGATAAAAATATTATCATTGAAATTCGCGCTGGTGCTGGTGGTGAAGAGGCGTGCCTTTTTGCTGCTGAAATAAAAAGAATGTATAGTTTATATGCTGCTACGCAACGCTGGAAGATTGAAGAACTAGATGGCGGATATACAGAAGGCGGGGAAATTAAAGAAAACAGTTTTATGATTATTGGTAAAGGTGCTTTTGCAAAAATGAAATATGAGGCTGGCGTACACAGAGTTCAACGTGTTCCAGAAACCGAAAATGCAGGCAGAGTACATACATCAACAATAACGGTTGCAGTTCTTCCTGAAACTACAAATGTTGAAGTTGATATTAATGAAAATGATATTCAAATTGATACTTATCGTGCTAGTGGCGCAGGTGGACAACATGTCAATCGTACTGACTCTGCTGTTCGTATGACACATATCCCAACAGGACTTGTTGTGCAATGCCAAGATGAACGCTCACAAATAAAGAATAAAGAAAAAGCACTACATTGGCTAAAAAATAAACTTTATGATTATTATAAAACTATTGCAGATAAAGAATACGCTGATAGACGTAAGGGTCAAGTTGGCTCTGGTGATAGAAGTGAGAAAATTCGTACCTATAACTATCCACAAAATAGAGTGACTGACCATCGTGTAAATTTTACAATGTATTCACTTGATAGATTTTTAAATGGCGAAATGGAAGATATGATAGAAGCACTTCAAGTTGCTGAAAAGCAAGCAAGACTTGCTCAAACTGAATAATTATTGTTATTTAAAAGTAACAATATTGTTTATCTTTTAAAATATTAAAAATACTCTATAAAAATGGGGTATTTTTTTGTTTATGTGATATAATTAAGTTATGGAACGAAGTTTATTATTGGAAAAAATTAATAAATTACCACTTTTGGCTGGCGTATATATTATGAAAAATGCTGATGGTGATATTATTTACGTTGGTAAAGCCAAGAAACTAAGAAATAGGGTCAGGCAATATTTTGACAGCAGAGAAAAACAAATTAAAGTTAAATTGATGGCTGAAAATGTTGATGACTTTGATTATATTCTTGCTAAAAATGAAGCAGATGCATTTGCTCTTGAATGTAACTTAATAAAGGAACATTCACCTAAATATAATATACTTTTAAAAGATGATAAAGCATATCCTTATATTAAAATTAAAATTAATGAAAAGTATCCGCGCGTTATGATAGCAAGAAGGATTATAAGTGATGGTTCGTATTATTTTGGTCCTTATGTTACGGGAATGAGGGTAAATGAAATACTTGATATTTTACATTTGGCATTTCCGCTTAGAACTTGCAACATAGATTTTTCTAAACGTAACAAAGTTCAAAGACCCTGCTTGCATGGTGTAATTCATAATTGTTTAGCACCTTGTTGTAATAAGGATTGTGAAAAAAAATACCTTGATACTATTCATGATGTTATTGATTTTTTAAATGGGGATACATTTAAAGCCAGAAAAACATTAGAATACAAAATGCAACAATCTGCTGAAAATGAAGATTTTGAAATGGCAATAGATTATAGAAATAAAATTACGGCGTTAGACAATTCTAACGAAAAAATAATTGCAAATCTTACAACTTTGGCATCATTTGATGTATTTTCTTATGCTAGTGATGAAAATGCCACGGTTGTGACCGTCATGTTTGTAAGATGTGGTAAAACCGTTGGAGTAAGCAATTTTTTACTTGATAGTGTAAGTGATGACCCAATACCGCATTTTATTGTTCAATTTTATAAGCAAAAAGAAGAATTACCGCCCGAAATTATTGCTAATTGCGAACTTGCCAGTGTTGAAAAATATTTTTTAAAAGAGTTTAATAAAAAAATTAAATGTACTACTCCGCAGAAAGGCATTAAAAAAGAACTTGTGTTATCTTGCAGTAAAAACGCAGAAGAATATTTAATACAAAGTGGCGAAAGACTTGCAAGAAAAAACAGATTGACGACTGACGCGCTTTGTGAACTGGGTGAACTTTTATCACTTCAATCAAAAATTTACAGAATTGAAGGTTATGATATTTCCAACATTTCAGGTACGAACATGGTATCTAGTATGGTTGTTTTTGAAGGCGGAGAATCAAATAAAAAAGAATATCGAAAGTTTAAAATTAAAACCGTTGACGGGCAAGATGATTTTGCTTGCATGGAAGAAACTCTTGCAAGGCGCTTGAAAAAACTGATACTTAAAGAAAGCGGTTTTGATAAAAAACCAGATTTAATTTTAATTGATGGTGGGCTTGGTCAATTACATAGGGCATACAAGGTTGCTTGCTCTATGGGTATTGATATCCCATTTATTTCACTTGCTGAACGCAATGAGGAAATTTATACAACTCAATCAAACAAGCCTATAATTTTAGACAAGAGTAATTATGCGCTTAGGTTATTGATAAGAGTTCGTGATGAGGCGCATAGATTTGCGCTTACGTATCATCAAAGTTTGAGATTTAAAGATTATAAAAGTGAACTGGAAAACATTGATGGTATTGGTGTGTCAAGAAGGATTGCATTAAAGGAACGCTTTAAGACCATTGAAGAATTGATTGAAGCGACAATACCTGAAATTGCAAGTGTTTCTGGAATTGGTGATAAACTTGCTGAAAACATATTCGAATATTTACATAAGAAATAAAAAGGTGAGAAAAATATCTCACTTTTTTTATGTGCTAAAAACGTATTGTTTTTCATACAATTTACAGAGGTACTAATCGTGAACAAATTAAAATTATCAAGTTTTGTATTGCTTTTTATTATGGTAGTTATGGTTGTTTCTTTTCCTCTTATTGCACTAAAAAACAATAAGTTAAATATTATCAAAAAACAATTCATAGGAGAAGTAAGTGAATATAATGGAGTTATTGAAGTATGGAATATAGATACATTTGAAGGCGGAACGTCAAGCAAAACAAAGTATTTAGAAACCATTGGTTTGGAGTTTAGTAAAATGTATAAGGGGTTGTATGTTTTAGTTTCATCTTACACGCCAGATGAAGCAAATGCACTTATAAGTGCCGGTAAAACCCCGCACGTTGTTTCATATGGTGTTGGAAGTTTACCTTTATGCACAGAACAACTGATTGAACTTGATTCTAATAAAAATATAATTGACAAAAACATATTGAAATGTGGGATAAAAGAGAACAAGCAACTCGCACTTGGTTACATGAAAGGCGGTTATGTTTTAGTATCAACAAAGCATAAACTTGAAATGGCAAGAAAGAACTTATCACTTAAACTTTCTAATATCTTATATTCGTGTTCTTATACAAAACAACTGAAAAAAAGTACTAAAAACATAAAATCACTAGTCTATGGGAATTCAAAATATCTTTTACCTGAAATATCAATTATAAATAACGGGAAAATCAATATAAAAGAATTGCACCCCAAATATATTACGCAAACAAATTATGAGGCGTTTAATGAATTTATTTTAAACAATGCTGTAATTTTACTCGGTAATCAAAAAGATGTCGTAAGAATGGAAAACTTGGTCAGAGGTGGCAAGGTTTGTGATGTAAAATATGAATTTCTAAGTGGCGCGAACCCGTTAGTACAATATGTATCTGTTTTTAAAAACACCGACATTATTACGAAATATTCAAAATTGTTTGCAGAATTCTTATTGTCGCCATTTGCTCAAAAAAAACTTAAAGACATATCTATGTTTTCTGTTACTTATAATAAACTATATGATGATGGCGTTTTTGCCGATATGGAAAAAGCAGTTAGTAACTCTTTTACTAATATTAATGTATTTTCTTCAATTAAAGAAATTGAAGATATAAAGAAAAATTGTTACTTAGACTGAATTAATTGAATTTTTTTTAGAAATGAGGTAGAATATGAATATAACTGCAAATAAATTAAAAACGTTACTTGTAGAAGGGACTTTTTTGGAAAATGAAAGTTTGAAAAAATATTCCTCTCTTCACATTGGCGGCAAGGCTAGATATTTTGTTCTGCCACGCAATACTTGTGAACTTACTAATATTGTGGCTTTTGCAAAAACGAATAAAATATCCTACTTTGTACTTGGCAATGGCAGTAACGTGCTGTTTTCAGATAAGGGTTATAGAGGTATTGTTATTTGTTTAAAACAAATGGAAAGGAATTTTGCAGTATGTGGAGAAACTGCAAAAATAGGCGCAGGCGCGAGTTTGTCTTATCTTGCTAGTAAATTATCAAACAATGGGTTTACGGGTCTTGAATGGGCGGTACAGATACCTGCAAGCGTTGGTGGCGCAATACAGACAAATGCTGGTGCGTTTGGAAGTGACATTGCGAGTATATTATTGGCGGTTACTATTTTTGATGGTTCAAATATAATAAAAATTGAGAGAAAGGATATTGAGTTTAGTTACAGGAAATGTAGTTTAAGTGGGAAAGGTTTTATAATCTTGGAAGCAGAGTTCTCAATTAAACCATGTGACGTCAATGTTAGCAAGTCGCGGGTTGTTGAACTTATAGAAATAAGAAATGCGAGTCAACCAAAAGGGTTTTCAGCGGGTTGTTCATTTTTAAAAGCAGGTGAATATTCTGCCGGTGCTCTTATTGAAAAAGCGGGGCTAAAAGGAAAACGTATTGGTGGGGCTTATATTTCATCATTGCATGCCAACTTTATAATAAACGATAAAAATGCAAAATCTAGACATATAGAAAAACTGCTTAAAATATGTGAAAAACAAGTGTATAACAAGTTTGGTGTTAAACTTGTGAGAGAAATAGAAAAGATAGGAGATTAACTAATGATTTTTGGTGATTATCACACTCATAGCAAATATAGTAAACTTGGCCATGGAAAAAATACAATTAGACAAATGGCTGAGTCGGGTGTAGAAAAAGGGCTTAAAGAAATGGCAATTACTGACCATGGTTCTAGGCATTTATTTTTTGGTGTTAGAAAAAACGCGCTTAAAAAAGCAAGGCAAGAAATTAATATCATTAATGCGGAAGGTAAAATTCATTTATATTTAGGTTTGGAGGCAAATCTTATATCTAGGTCTGGTAAAATTGATATAAGAGATAGCGAAAGACAATATCTTGACTTTACAGCAATGGGGTTTCATCGTGGTTCATGGGGTGAGTTTGCGAATATTTTCAACTTTAATTTATCAAAACGCAGGCAAAACAATCCAGAAATTATAAAGAAAAATACAGATGCATACATTAGTGCTATTTTACAAAACAACATTACATTTCTTACGCACTTGCAGGAATATATAAGGGTTGATGTTAAAAAAATTGCAGAAGTATGTGCGGATACTGGAACTATGATAGAAATCAATAATAGGCATTTAAGATTCAGCGCACAAGATGTAACGCGTATGCTTGAAACTGGTGTGAAATTTGTTTTAAGTAGTGATGCACATAATATAAAACAAGTTGCTGATGTTTCAAACGCAATTAAGTTTGCACAGGTAAATCATATACCTGCTGAGAGAATATGCAACTTGAATGAAGGAATTAAAATTTTAAAATTATAAAGGACAAAAGATGACATTTGCGGGAACTGTAAAAAAAGAAATACTTAAAAATTTTAAATTAAACCCTTGCTGTTATGTGGCAAGTCTTTCTGCATTTATACATTCTGCGGGAAGTTTAAATATTTCTAGCGGAATGGTTACTTATTCTGTTTCAGCGGATAATAAAGAAGTGATAGATTTTGTACTTAAAGTATCATCAAAACTTGCTTATGCTGATTTATCAAATACTAAAATAGTGGAATCTTCTATTGCTGGCAATCCAAGATATGAGGTTAAGATTGATTCAGAATATGGTATGAAATTGCTCAGCAAAACCAGCATTATCAGCATTGCCGATGATGGAAGAATTGAAATTAATAGGGGTACAGATAATTATCTTTTAAGTGAAGATTGTTGCAAACGTGCATATATAAAAAGTGCATTTTTAGGTGCGGGTTCGGTCAGCGTACCTTGTGAAGTAGATTTCAATGCTGAAAGTTCTCATAATAGTGGTTATCATTTTGAAATGGAATTTACAAGTGAAGAACAGGCGAATTCAATTTTGGAATTGTTATGCTATTTTAATATTTTTGCAAAAAAAATTGAAAGAAGAGATAATTTTGTGGTATATTTAAAAGAGAGTGAAAGCATATCTGATATGCTTAGCCTTTTGGGTGCAACGGTTTCTATGCTTGAACTTCAAAACGAAAAGGCAAAACGTGAACTTAGAAACAATGTTAATAGACAATCAAATTGTATTAACGCGAATATTGATAGAGCGGTAAATGCTTCATTTAAACAAATGGAAGTTATAGGAATTATAGAAACAACGGTTGGGCTTATGGCGCTTAGTCCCGCACTTTATGAGGTTGTGGAACTTAGAAAACGCTATCCTGAATCTTCACTTCAAGAACTTGCTGAAATTAGCGGTCTTAGTAAAAGTACAATCAATCAAAGATTTAGGAATTTAGCGCGTATTGCAATAGATATCAGTGGAGGAGATTATGAGTAATTTTACACATTTACATGTACATAGTGAGTTCAGTCTTCTCGATGGTGCAGCACGCATTGGAAAACTTGTTAAAACGTGTAAAGATTATGATATGCACGCCATTGCAGTTACTGACCATGGAAACATGTTCAGTGCTATTACATTTTATGATGAGTGCATGAATCTTAAAAAGAAAACGGGTTATGACCTGAAACCAATTATTGGCTGTGAATTTTATATAGTGGAAGACCTTGCTGTTAAAGTTGGTAGGCATAAAAATGCGCATCTTATTTTACTTGCAAAAAATGAGCAAGGTTATCTTAACTTGTCAATGCTAAACACTATTGGGTTTAGAGATGGTATGTATTCTGGTAAAGCAAGAATTGACTATAAAACCCTTGCCAAATATGCTGAGGGGTGTGTATGTCTTTCTGCATGTCTTGCTGGTGACATACCGCAACTTATTTTGCAGGGTGATATTGAAGGTGCTGAAAAACTTACACTTTGGTTTAAAAGTGTTTTTCATGACGATTTTTATCTTGAACTTCAAAACCATGGTATACCTGAACAACTACAAGTAAATGAGGTATTACGTAAGTTTTCTAAAAAGTTTGATATTAAACTTGTTGCTACAAACGATGTGCATTACATTTATAAAGAAGATGCCGAGATGCAGGACGTTCTTATGTGTGTTCAAATGCAGAAGACTCTTGATGACCCTGATAGGCTTAAATTTGACACTGATGAATTTTACTTGAAAACATATGATGAAATGCTCAAAGCCTTGCCACAAGATAGAGAAGCACTTGACACAACAAATGAAATTGCTGATAAATGCAATGTCACGTTTGAGTATGGTAAATATTTATATCCTCATTTTGTAAACGGTGGCGGTAAAGATTCTTTGGAGTTTTTAAAAGACCTTATTGAAAAGGGTATTATTAAAAGATATGGCAAAGAAACGCCTGAGGTTCGTGAACGTATTGATAGTGAAATGGAACTTATTGTTGGGCAAAAATATGTTGATTACTATCTTGTTGTTTGGGACTATATCAATGCTGCTAAAAATATGGGAATTTCTGTTGGCCCAGGTCGTGGTTCCGGTGCAGGTTCGTTAGTTGCATTTCTTATTGGCATAACAAATATTGACCCTCTTAAATTTGACCTTCTATTTGAAAGGTTTTTACATAAGGAACGTGTTAGCGCTCCCGATTTTGACGTGGACTTTTCAGCAGATAGACGTGGAGAAGTTGTTGATTATGTTAGAAAAACATATACTGATGATAAAGTTGTAAACATTGTTACTTTCGGTACAATGGCAGCCAAGGCTGCAATAAAAGACGTTGCGAGAGTTTTACGTGTTTCTTATCAAGAAGTAGACAAAATTACAAAATCAATGCCAAAGAGTATAACTCGTCCCAACATTATTAAGAAGTGTTTTGGACTGCATATTCCAAAAGAGGGAGATAAAGATTTTGGCAAGGTTTATGGTGAGCCGGACCTTATTGAAATGTACAAAAACAACCCTAGCATAAAAAGAGTTATAGATATAGCAATTAAACTTGAAGATAGTCCAAGAAATACATCAATGCATGCATGCGGTGTTGTTATTGGTGGTGTAAAACTAGATGAATGGTTACCGCTTGCTAGAAATGGTGAGTGTATGACCACTCAATATGATATGAACCAAATTGAACATTTAGGGCATCTGAAAATGGACTTTTTAGGTCTTAGAAACCTTGATGATATTGCTCTTGCTATAAAATATATCAAAGAAAATTATAACAAAGATATAGATTTTGATAATTGTAATTATGATGATACAGAAGTTTTCAACTTATATCAACAGGCAATACTAAGGCTATATTCCAAATAGAAAGTGGTGGGTTTCAACGTTTTATGCGTGACCTTAAACCAACATCTATTGAAGATATTACTGCGGGTGTGTCTTTATATCGTCCAGGTCCAATGGACTCTATTCCAAGGTATGTACACAATAAACACAATCCGCAAGATGTAAAATATGATGATGTTATTCTTGAAAAGACCTTAAAAAACACATATGGATGTATAGTCTATCAAGAACAAGTTATGAGAATTTGTCAAGATATGGCTGGTTACACACTAGGTCAAGCCGATATGGTTAGACGTATGATGGGTAAGAAAAAAATTGAAGAAATGCGTAAGGAAAAACAAACTTTCTTACATGGAAAACCTAGTGAAAATGGTAAACCTGCGATTGATGGAGCAATCAAACGTGGAGTTTCAGAAGAAATTGCAACAAAGGTTTGGGGTGAAATGGAAACATTTGCACAGTACGCCTTTAATAAATCACATGCCGCCGCGTATAGTTTAATTACTTACCAAACAGCATTTTTAAAATGCTATTATGAAGCGGAATTTTTGACTGCGGTTTTAAATAACAGAATTACTAAATCTGACGAACTTCAAAATTACGTTGCATACGCTAGAAGTGAAGGCATTGAAGTTTTACCGCCCGATATTAATGAAAGCAAAACTATGTTTAGTGTTAAAAATAACAAAATAAGATTTGGACTTAATGCATTAAAAGGTGTTGGCGAAAATGTTTGTCTTGAAATTGAAAAAGAGCGAACAGAAAATGGCGACTTTAAAAATCTTATGGATTTTTTAACAAGGACTGCTGAATTTGGAATAAATAAACGTGTTATGGAAAGTTTAATTTTTTCTGGTGCGTTTGATAAGTTTGGTAAGTATAGAAGCCAACTTGCTGGTGTTTATGAAACCGCTATGGATAGGGCTATAAAAGATAAAAAAGCAAGACTTAGTGGGCAATTTAGTTTGTTTGATACTGTGCTTGCTGATGACTCTTGTATGGAACTTACTTATCCAAATGTTCAAGAATATGAACACACCGAAAAATTGAAGAGAGAAAAAGAAGTGGTGGGCATTTATTTGTCGGGGCATCCACTTAGCAAATATAAAGAAAAATTCAAGGCTTATAATTTTTCATCAGAAATGTTTAAGGTTTTTGATGAAGATGATGATATTATTGCAGAAGATACAGAAGATGAGTATTCTAATAAAATTTCAAAAGTTGATGAGTCTGGACTAGAAGATGGAATGAGTGTCACTTGGGGCGGAATTATTGCAGAAGTTAAAAAAATAACCGCAAAAGCATCTGGTAAACCCATGGCAATTCTTACAGTTGAAGATTTGTATGGTACTGCTGACGTAATGATATTTACAAAAAATTATGAACCAATTAAAAATAAACTTGAAAATGATAAACTGATTACTATCAAAGGTAGAGTTTCTATTAGAGAAGGTTCAAACCCAATTATTATTGCAGAAAAGATTGAGTTTTGGGAAGACAATAATGTTGAAAATCAATCTCCTAAAAGAGTGGTATTTAATAATGAAGAACAAAATGTATCAATATCTAAGTTGTTTTTAAAATTCAATCTTGAAGACGAAAAAACAACGAGTATGGTACGCGAAATACTCACTGCTTATAATGGAAATATACCTGTTTTTGTTCAATCAAATGGTAAACTATATAATTTTAATACAAATATTGAGTTTAGTGAGGCGCTTAGAAGCGAACTTGCTTGCGTTATTTCTGATAGTAGTATAAAATTAAAGGAGTAGGTGTAATATATGAAAAAAATTGCAGTTCTTACAAGTGGTGGTGATGCTCCCGGCATGAATGCTTGCATTCGTGCAGTAGTTAGGTGTGCGATTGTTAAAGGCTATTCGGTTTATGGTGTAATGCGGGGCTATGAGGGTCTTGTAACAGAACAAATTATAGAGTTAAACAATAGAAGTGTTGGGAATATTTTGCATACAGGTGGAACAATTCTTAAAACTTCGAGATGTACAGATTTTATGACAGAAGAAGGTTTTAAAAAGGCAATTTTGACGCTTAAAAAATACAAAATTGATTGCCTTGTTGTCCTTGGTGGGGATGGTACTATTAGAGGCGCGCAATCTTTAAAAAATGCAGGAATAAATGTCATTTGCATTCCTGCAACTATTGATAATGACCTTTATTATACCGATTATACGATAGGCTTTGATACAGCAGTAACTACGATTGTTTCACTTATTAATAATGTTCGTGATACGTCAATTTCTCATGATAGAACCAGTGTTATAGAGGTTATGGGTGCGTCATGCGGGGATATTGCTCTTAGAAGTGGAGTTGCTTCTGGTGCGGAAGTTATTGTTGTTCCAGAAATGCCTTTTACTATTGACGGTGTTGCTTCTGCTATTAATAATAGTATAAAAAAGGGCAAACTATCATCAATAGTGATTGTGAATGAGAAAGTTATTTCTGCGCCCGTTTTAGCGGCTGAACTTGCTTCGCGTGGAATTGAATCTCGTCCACTAGTGATTGGACATATTCAACGTGGTGGTTCGCCAAGTAACTTTGATAGGATACTTGCTAGTAGGTTTGGTGACGCCGCGATTAAACTTATTGATAAACAAGAATTTGGTATTGTAGTTGGCATTTTAAATGGTAAAATTATCAATGTAGATATTGAAAATGCATTTAAAAAAGTTAGAAAGTTTGACACTGAGTTATATAATCTTGCGCAAACCCTTTCTTTATAGAATTAAAATAAAAAATCAAAAGCAAAGAAAACACTCCGCAAGGAGTGTTTATCTTTTTTTGTTAAGCAAATATTCAAGACTGGAAACAAGAAAATACATAAGGCTTGCAAGGACACAAATAACAAAGATACTCGCCATAACTTGGTCAAGGTCAAAGAATTGTCCACCATATACAATTAGGTAGCCAAGACCTGCTTTTGACGAAAGATATTCTCCCATAATGACACCCACCCAAGCCATACCTACGTTTATTTTAAGAACCGATATAAATTCAGGTAGTGTTGATGGAATTACAAGCATGTGCATTATTTGAAATCTATTTGCACCCATAGTTTGCATGAGTTTTATTTTATCTTGGTCAACTTTTAAATATCCTCCAAGCATTGAAAGAATTGTAATGATAATACATATAAGTATTCCCATTGTCACAACTGCTTTTGTGCCAGTACCTACCCAAACAAGGATAAGGGGACCTAAGGCAACTTTTGGTAAACTATTTAAAATAACTAGATAAGGGTCAAGAATTTTGCGGACAAATGGTAAAAGATATAATAAAAGTGCAACTGCAACACCTATTATTGTTGAAAGAGTAAATGACAATATACATTCGGTAAGTGTAACTCTTACATGTAAATAAATTTCATTCGATACAAATAAATCTTTTAGTTTAAAGAATATTCGTGAAGGTGAACTTGTTATGAAAGGGTCAACAATTCCTGCATTTGCGATAAACTCCCAAAGTATTAATAAAATAATTAGTAGTGACCATCTGCCAATAGAAATATACAACCTATTAAGTTTTAAACTTCTTAAATATCTTTTATGGCTTATAGAGTAATTAAGAGTTCTTTTTGTTTTCTTCATCTCTTAGTTCCTCCCATATTTCAGTGAAATATTTACCAAAACTTGGAAGTTCACGTCTTTGAAAGGGCGTTATATCTTTTGGCATGTCGACTTCTATTATTTTTTTAACTTTTGCTGGTCTATTTGTAAGTATAATTATTTTATCACTCATGCTTATTGCCTCAGCAATGTCATGAGTTACTAGAATTGCAGTTGTTTGTTCTTTTTTAATTATTTTATATACGTCATCTTGAACGTGCAATCTTGTTTGGTAATCCAAGGCTGAAAAAGGTTCGTCTAAAAGAAGTATCTTTGGACGAGTAGCAAGGGTTCTTATCAGTGCAACCCTTTGCCTCATTCCGCCTGATAACTGACTTGGAATATGCGTTTTAAATTCGCTAAGCCCGTATTTTTCAAGTAGTATATTAATATAATTAATGTTTTCGTTTGTTAATTTATGTTGAATTTTAAGTGGTAAAAGTACATTATTTTGTACATTTATCCAATCAAATAGATGGTCGCGTTGGAACATGTATCCAATTAAAGGGTCTGCTTTTGTTATGCTTTTTCCTCCAACAAATAATGTTCCGCTAGTAGGTTTTAGTAGCCCTGTGATTAGTGAAAGAATTGTTGTTTTTCCACAACCGCTTGGCCCGACAATGCAAACAAATTCACCCTCATATATGCTTAAATTTAAGTCCGATAGCGCAAGTGTTTCATTGTCTTTTGTATGATATGTAAGTTCAATATTATGCATTGATAATAATTCTTCCATTTTGCTCCTTTCGGGCTTTTATGCAATGGAATAAGTTACAACGTCTAAGAAATCTACATTTGTAACTGTTGTGCCTGAATTTTTTATAACTTCAAGCAATCTATTAAATGATGCCTCTGTCATCGCTGGTGAAGACATCCACGCATCAATGCGTTTATAACTATTTACAGATGAAATAATAAGTTCTAATGAGGTTGTTGAAAATGATGCTTTTAAACCATTTGCAACTTCTTCACTTGAATGCGTTTGAATATAAGCATATGCTTTTTTGATTGCTCTTAAAAAGCCCTTTATTTTGTCTGGGTTATTATTTAGAAATTTTGGTGATGCCATAAAACAAGTGTAAGGTATTTCACCGCTAACTTCACCTAGTGATGCAACAATATAACCATTGCCTTTTGCTTGATAATCACTGGCTGTTGGTTCAAACATTGTACAATAATCACCCGTGCCACTTTTAAATGTAGGAACGACCATATCAAATGCTAAATCAAGATTTAAGGTTATGTTAGTTCCATTTTTCAGCCCGCGAGAATTTACAATGTATTCAAGTGTCATTGCAGGTAATCCGCCTCTTCTGCCACCAATTACATACTTATTTTCAAGTTTTGACCAATCAAAGTTGGTTTCGTTAGTTCTACTTACAAGAAAAGAGCCATCACGTTTTGTAAGTTGTCCAAATATCATTGGGTGATTTGTGCTTCCTTGTGAAGTTACGTAGACCACTGTTTCTGGTCCAAGTAGTGCCATGTCAGAATTGCCGGATAATAGAGCAGCCATACTGCCATCACTTCCGCCGCCACTTGTAAGGTTGATTTTCATGCCTTCTTCTTCCATAAATCCAAGATTCATTGCAAGATAAAGTGGTGCATAGAAAATGCTGTGCGTAACTTCGTTCAGTCTGATTAAGTTTTTGTCGGTTTTACAACCTGCAAAACATACTGACGCTAAAACCACGCAAAGCATGATTGATATAATTTTTTTCAATTTATTTGCCTCCTTTTTTAGTTATTGTATTCTTTTTTGTTTTAAAGTGTGAAAAATTCCTTAACAAACCACTTTTAAATGTGTTATACTATGCTAGTTACTTGGAGAAATTATGGAGAGAAATAAGTTATCTTGTATACCTAGCCTTCTTATTTCGCTTAGGCTTGCGATTGCTGTTGTCATGATAGTCCTAAGTTTTTTCTTTAAACCTGAAATAATAGGATATATTGCAATCATTGAAGTAAATTTGAATTTTTTCACATTTTTTATAAATTTAAAAGTTAAAAGGTTGAATGCTGTTCAACTTGATGTTAATAATATTTCACAAATTGTTGTAAATATTGTCGTTTGTATTATTGTATGTTTACCAGAAATTTTACTTTACGTTGTGGGTGGCATTTTTATTTTATTTGAACTTTTTAGCATAGTTCTTACGCATGAACTTATTAAAATTTCACCTAAAAGTGAATATAAAAACTGGCTTTCAATTACGTTACATGTTTTTTCTGAAATAATTTTAATTGTTGTAGTATTGACATCTTTTAATCAACTTGCTGATAGAATTCTTGTTATTGTTGCAACGGTTTGTGTGGTTTTATGCAATATGGTAAAGGTGATTGCTTTGATTCGTGCGGCAAGAGAAGTTGATAAAAAAATTGGCACTGAAAATTTAGTTGAAAAGGAGTAGTTTTAAATGAAATTGTTTTTTCAGATTTTGCTTATAATAGTTATTATTGTTGGTCTTATTATGACAACGCTTGCAAATAAATTCTATCCCGAAAAAAAATATAAAGATTCCGCTATTAGAAATAAACGAGTCGTAAGATTACAATTAATTGGCATTATTTTTATGGGTGTTTCGATACTAATTTTAATTATAATTTAAAGAGGAAAAATCATGAGTATAAAAAATAGTTATAATCCTACGGAATTTGAGAACGAAATTTATAAAGAGTGGGAAGACCACAAATTGTTTCATGCAGAAGTTGATAAAACTAAAAAACCATTTTGTATTATTATGCCTCCGCCTAATGTTACTTCAAAAGCACACATTGGACACGCAATGGACGACACTCTTCAAGATATTTTGATAAGATATAAAAGAATGGCTGGCTATTCTTCACTTTGGTTGCCTGGCGCTGACCATGCTGCTATTGCAACTGAGATAAAGATTGTTGAAAAACTTGCAAAAGAAGGCAAGACCAAAGAAATGCTTGGACGTGAAGCCTTTGATAAGGAAGCATGGAATTGGTACAATTTTTATGGTGATAAAATAATGTCACAATTTAAAAAAATGGGCTTTTCTGCTGATTGGGATAGGTATCGCTTTACCATGGACCAATCAAGTACGCGTGCTGTTTTGCAAGCATTTGTAAATCTTTATAACAAAGGTTATATTTATAAAGGTTCAAGGCTTACAAATTGGTGCACAAAATGTAAGAGTGTTATCAGTGATGACGAACTTGATTATTTTGATGAAAAAAGTCATATGTGGCATATTAGATATCCATTTGTTGATGGTTCTGGTTATATAGTTGTTGCAACAACTCGTCCAGAAACTCTATTTGGTGATACTGCTGTTGCTGTCAATCCTGATGATAAAAGATATAAAAAAATTGTTGGCAAAATGCTTTGTTTGCCACTTACGGAAAAGCAAATTCCAATTATTGCTGATAGTTATGTTGACCAAAGTTTTGGTACGGGTATGGTAAAGATTACGCCTGCCCACGACCCAAATGACTACGAAGTTGGCAAACGTCACAATCTTGAATTTATTTCAGTTATTAATAAAGATGGCACTTTAAATGAGTGCGCGGGAGAATTCGCAGGGCTTGATGCTTTGGATGCTCGCGATAAAGTTGTTTGTAAATTAAAAGAGTTAAAATTGCTTGATAAAATTGAAGAGCATACTCATAGTGTAGGGCATTGCGATAGATGCAAGCATGCGATTGAACCGCTTATTACGGAGCAATGGTTTGTAAAGATGTCTGAACTTGTTAAACCTGCTATTGAAGTAGTTAAAAATGGTGGGCTTAAAATTTACGCGAAAAAATTTGAAAAAAGTTATTTTCATTGGCTTAATAATATCAGAGATTGGTGTATTTCGCGTCAATTATGGACGGGGCATAGAATACCCATTTACTATTGCAAAAAATGTGGAGAAACGTTTACAAGTGTTGATAAACCATCATCTTGTCCAAAATGTAAAAGTACAGATTTCGTGCAAGACCCAGATGTTTTAGATACGTGGTTTAGTAGTGCTTTATGGCCATTTTCTACACTGGGCTGGCCCGATAAAACTCCTGAACTTGAATATTTTTATCCAACGACTGTGCTTGTCACAGGTTTTGATATCTTAACTCAATGGGTAACTAAAATGGTCTATATGGGTTTTGAATGTTGTGGACAAACGCCATTTAAAAACACACTTATTCATGGTCTTGTTCGCGATGAACAGGGAAGGAAAATGAGCAAGAGTTTAGGAAATGGTGTTGACCCGCTTGCTATCATTGATAAAGATGGCGCAGATGCACTTAGAATTGCGCTTATTAAAGACCTTGCTATGGGTATGGACACTAGATTTTCTATGCAAAAAGTGGATAACGCAAAAGCATTTATTAATAAAATTTGGAATGCTTCAAAGTTTGTTTCAATGCACAGCGAAAATATAGATATACTTGACATTAAAGACGTAAAACTTGATGATATATCTAAATGGATTTTATCAAGATTGAATGACACAATAAAAACCGTTTCAACAAATTTGGATAAGTTTGATATAGGTCTTGCTCTTGCAAATGCCTACAACTTTGCTTGGGATGAATTTTGCGATTGGTACATTGAACTTGTTAAACCAGCAATATTTTTAGGTGGAGAATCTAAGCAAAATGCAGTTTCTGTTCTAAATTATGTTTTTGATAAAATTCTTAAACTTTTACACCCATTTATACCATTTGTTACAGAATATATTTACAAGAATATGGAAACATTACCCAATAAAGATGATTATATAATGGTTGCTAAATTCCCTAAATTTAATAAAGCATATAGTTTCAAAGAAAGTTCTAAAAACATTTGTAATCTTATGGATACAATTCGTGCTATTCGAAATATTAGAACAAATCTTAATATGCCTGCTAACAAAAAGGCTAAGTTGTTTATTGTAAAAAATGAAAATTCACAAGAATATGAAAAATACATATCTAAACTTGCCCTTTGTGATAGTGAGATAGTGAGTGTTAAGCCAGAGTCTTTTGTCGTTCCATGTATTACTGCTATTGGAGAATTTTATGTTGAACAACAGGTTGAAAATGATTCCAGAGTTAAAGAAAAACTTTTGGAAGATATCAAAAAAATTGAATTTGAAATAGACAGAAGTACTAAAATGTTATCCAATAAGGGATTTACTGATAAAGCACCAAAACAACTTATTGACAAAGAAAAAGCAAAAATTATTGAAAACGAGAAATTGCTGGCAACTTTAAAGTCAAAACTTAATTAAATATGTGGTGTTTATTAAAAGAGGCATTGTGCCTCTTTTTTGTTTTCCTGTATTTGTTCTTGCACAAATAAAAATTATATAGTATACTTTTAGCAGAGGGATTATGAAACTATTGTTTCTCAAAAAAAGTTTAACTGCTTTGTTATATGTGTTTCTAGCATTTAGTATAGAAGCCTTTACGTTCCTAATGCTGGGCTGGGGCTTTTTTCCGCAATATATTTTGTTTGATATTGCAATGATACTATTCTTTGGCGGGCTTATTTTTTCTTGTAAAAGGTCAAGGTTATCCAATGCTATGATAAGTATTCTTGTTGTTATTCAAATAATTTTATCATACACAAATATTTGTATATATAAAACTCTTAATGACACGTTTACGTTTAATATGTTCAGTTTAATTGGTGAAACTTTAAACGTTATAACATTTGATATGTTTCCTAAATTGCCACTTCTGTTTTTTCTAGGAGTTATTGTTGCTATGGTTGCATCAATGTTTGCACTAAATAAAATTAGAATTTCTCCATCGCTTATGAATAGTGAAAATAAATTAACGCATAAATTTATCAGTATGATTATTCTTACTGCAACTTTCTGTATTTATTCAGTTCAGGGTGTTATTTTAAATACGCTTGATGACCAATGGAAATATCTTGATGACTCTTCTCTTTACACCACGTTTTCTTCGAGTAAACTTGCACTTAAAAAATTTGGTAGTTTTGGGTTTTACTTTGAAGAATTTTTTAGATTTTTGTACAATCCTATAAATTCATCAAATCAAATTACCCGGGCGCAAGTTGAAGACTATCTTAAAAAAGAGAGTTATGACCCCACTAAAACCGAACTTTTTAATATCTGTAAAGATTCAAACGTTATAACAATGCTTCTGGAATCTTTTGAGTGGTATGTTATTAATGAGGAATTGACACCAACTCTGTATGCGTTATCGCGAGGGTACGACTTTAAGTCGGGTGGTGAGTTTTATAATATTCAGAGTACAGATGGTAAAACCGTGTTTGTAAGGAACGCAAATTCAATCTCGGGCAGTAATCTTGACAAGAATGGTCTTGCCCTTGTAAACTATTATTCTAAGGCCAAAACGGACTATTCAGAAACTTCTGTACTCCTTGGTAACTACCCTTATGGTCAAAGTTTTACTACACGTGGTGGTATTTTTAGTTTTAGTTCGACTGGTCTATATTCGGATATTAATTATAACTTTACTTTACCGAATTTATTGAAAGATAGTTCGGCTGTTAGTACTTCAAAATATTTTCACTCTTATTTATCTACATTTTATGGTAGAACGCAACTTATGCCTCAATTTGGTTTTGATAGTACATTGTTTTTGGATGGAATGAATGGTGTTCCAGTCACTCAGGATGGTTCTACTATTGTTTTATCGAAAGCAACTCTTGATAGTGCTGTTCTTGAAAGATATATAACTGATATTTGTCCTATTAAGTACAATGCTAGTGGAGAACTGGAAAGATTTTATTCACACTATACAACAGTTACAACTCATGGTGATTTTGAAACTAAAAATGAATTATTATCAGAAGAAATGTACAAAAAAGTGCTTGCATATTTTGGATATAGCAATATGCCTGCTACCGGTAGTGATGAATTTCAAAATATTCAATATTTCACAAAAGCGCTTGATACAGAATATATGATGAGTTACTTAATGCACTACTTACTAACGCCACATGGCACAAATGGAACAATATTATATGATGATACTTTGCTTGTATTATTTTCGGATCATCAGTCTTATTATGGGCAAATGGATTTAAGAGAAAAAAGTAAATATTATTCTGGTCAAAGTAAATTTGCTAATTATTTTATTGATAATTTTAGAGATAAAGAGGATGTATCAAATTTTTCACATTCACCACAACGTTATAATGTACCTGCGCTAATATATAGTCCTAAAATAAATTCTTCAACAATTAAAAATTACAATCATAATATAACAAAGATGACGCAGGCTTTCGATTTGACGCCGACTATATTAACTCTTCTTGGCATTGACTTTAATCCAAACAAATATATAGGGTATCCTGTAATGTGTAAAGTTGTAGATACGAGCACTGGCAATGTCAATGAACTTGGTACAAAAATATTTGTTAGTCATACAGGTGGTTTTTTCAATATGGAAGTTTTTAGTGATGATGGACTTATAGCACTTTACAATAAAAACAATTTATCACAAGATATAATTAAAAATGGTTTTTCTATTGATATTAATGCCCAGATTAAAAAATGGAAATATATTACAATGATTTATGAATATAACTTATTTTAACAAATGTATAGATAATGCTACATGATAATAGATTTTAAATCAAAAACCGCTCAATTCGAGCGGTTTTATTTTGCAGTCTTACAAATTCGACAATTTAATGTATTCTTTTTTTTATTTCCTGAAAATTTTAAAGATAATATAGTTTTTATTATTCTCTTACTATGTTAGTATTAATAAAATAAATTCGGGGGAAATATAAACAATGAAAAATGAAAAAATTAAAGTGTTATTCGCAGAAGAAAATGAAGTACAAAAAGTAAAAATTAGCGAGGCATTTAGTGATTATAGTAGATTCGAAATATTGGGTTTTGCAAAAAATGGACAACAATTACTTACAATGATTGAAAACTATAATCCAGATGTTGTTATAACTGACCTTTTACTTGGTGAAATTGATGGGCTTAGTGTTATGGAAAAAGTTATTGCAAAGGGTATATGTGTAAAATTTTTAATAATTTCATCACTTACTAGTGACACGTTTGTCCAAAAAGCACTAAGTTTAAATGCGGAATATTATATGATTAAACCTGTTAGTTATGCTGATGTTCGCGGTAGAGTTTGTGATATGATGGCTGAAAAGGCAAACACTGCAAAAATATTTGTCAAAGAGAATACTACTGCCGATAATGGCAAAGCACCTGTAAAAAGAAATAGATATATGGAAGAGAAAATTACCAATATATTTATTACGGTTGGTATTCCTGCGCACATTAAAGGTTATCAGTTTTTACGTGAAGCAATTAAAATGGCAATAGACAATCCTGAAATTATCAATTCTATTACTAAGGAATTATATCCATCAATAGCAGTTAGATTTGATACAAGTGCAAGCAAAGTTGAAAGGGCAATAAGACACGCCATTGAAGTCGCTTGGAATCGTGGAAAAATTGAAAATATTAATTCTGTTTTTGGCGTAAAAGTTTATTCAAACAATGAAAAACCAACAAATGGAGAATTTATTGCATTAGTTGCAGATAAAATGTTGATAGAAGGTTAAAATATTTTGCAAAAAAGGTTTACATTTTTCTACTTTTGTTATAATATATTTCTAGTTTGTAAGCGAAGGCTTAAAACAGGAGGATATAAAAATGGCAAAATATATTAAATGTCCTAGATGTGAATTAAATTATATTTTAGAACAAGATGAATACTGTCCTATTTGTAAAGCAGAGATGCGCCTTGCAGGTGCTCCTATTCTTGAAGATGATGATATTGAACTTTGTCCTATTTGTGGTAATAACTTTATATCGCCAGAACAAGCCATGTGTGAAGATTGTTCAAAGAAACGCACTCTTGATGATGTGGTTAAGGATGACGATTGGTCGGGTGACACAAAATCTACCATTGAAGATAGTAGTAGTGATGATTCAACTGAGGTTGTTAGTCTTGATAGTATGGCAGATGGCGAGTTTGATGAGTTGACGGATATTGATGCAGAAGCATTTGAGGGTCCAGAAGATGAAGCCTTTGTTGATGATGACGATGTTCTTTATGAAGATGACGATGATGTTTTCGCCGAAGACGATGATGCAGAACTTGCAGAAGATGATGATGCAGAACTTGCGGAAGATGATGAGGATGTTTTTGCGGACGATGATAGTGACGTTTTAGATGAAGACGATGATGAAGACGAAGACGATGACGATGACGACGATGACGACGATGACGACGATGATGACGATGACGATGATGACGATGACGATGACGACGATGATGATGGCAAGAAATATTAATAATATGTAACGATAAACAGGCGAACGCCTGTTTTTTTGTATACTAACAACAATTATTGGCAATACTCGCATTAAAGTGAGGGCAAAATGAGAGTAGCAAAAACAAGTAAGGAAGAAATTGTTGATATGATTATGAAACTCAAAGGCGAAAAAATAAAAATGCATATCAATAAGGGCAGAAAGAAAATTATCAAGTATACAGGTTTTATTGAAAATATTTATCCAAGTATTTTTACGGTTAGGCTAGAAGGCGAAAAAAATATCTCAAATATGTCATATTCTTATTCCGAAGTAATGTGCGGTGATGTAAAAATAATTCCAGATATCAAATAATAAATACAAAAAGTTTTGTGCTATATGAATATTTCTCATTTGCTTTGAGTAGATTGTACTATGAAGAAAAGAGGCAGAGGAGGATTATTATGGCGTTTGAATCTTCAAGTACAAAAATTGCTATTAAAAACAAAAAGATACTTAGTGTGACGGAACTTGCCACAAACTCTCGTATTCTTATTGCTGATGGCAAAAATGTAAGTAAAGTTATTTCAGTTAAATCTACTGAAAAGGTTACTGCATTTGAGAAAACCAAAGAAGAACTAACAATGAAAGGACAAATATTTTATTCGCTTATTGTTGAACTTGCTACGGGTGAGGTTACTTGCGTTGAACAGGTTTCGGAATTTGAGGGTAAAATAAAACTAGATGACGGCTATGAACTATCTGTTGGAATTGCTTGTAAAGATATCAATATTTCTTCTGTTAGCAGTTCTGAAATTGTAGTCGAAAGCATAATGGAACTTACTGTGATGGGGCTTACTAATGAAGTGTTAGATATTTTTTCAAGCAATAGCGAAAGTGTTGTTAAGGAAACGGAAAATATTGAGGTTAATTCAGTAGTTGCCACTGTGTCATCCTTTTTTAATGTTGCTTGTGAAAATGAAGTGTTTTCTAGTGTTGATAAAATTTTAAATGTAAATGCAACGGTTATTTTAAATAATTGCAAAGTTTCAGAAGACATGGTTATTGTTGATGGAAAAATTATTCGCAGTGTGCTTTTTCTTGACGAAGAAGGTAAAATGAAAACTGAGGAATCAGTTATTGATTTTTGTGAGGAAGTTCCGGCAGTTTCTGCCAAAGTTGGTCAGTTTGCGAGTGCTGAACTTTGCTTAAACAATATTTCTGTTAAGGCGTCTATGGACGAGGAAGGCAGTAAAGGACATTTTATTACTACCGCTGAAATAAAAGTTGAAGTTGCAGTCTTTGAAAAGGTTTTTTCTGAGATTTTAGTAGATTTATTTTCAACAGAAGAAGAATTGTTGCCAATATTTGAAACTTATTCCGCTAATGAATTTAAAACATTTACACTTCTTGAAGGTCGCGCTACAAACACTTGTGAAAGTTTATATTCTGGTTTTGAAGACTTTTTTGTATTGGAGTCAAAGGTTTATAATTCAAGTATTGTCTATGAAGATGGACTTGTTAATATTTCAGGTGTTATAATGTCAAAAATGATTGCTAAAAATGTTGATACAGCAATGTTTGATATGCAAGAATTTAGTATGCCTTTTGAAACCGTAATGAAATCAACTGAACAAATACAAACTGGTGGAGAAAGTACCGCAAAAGTTTCAGCAGTTTTAACTGGTATGAAACGTAAAGGTGATTCTTACGAACTAAATTATGATGTATTTGCTGAGGTGAAATCATTTACAAGTAATTTTGTTACTTATGTTAAAGAAGTTAATGAAATTGAAGATAAGAAAATTAATGACAATTCTATTCTTGTGTATAGAAAAAGTGCAACAGAAAGTTTATTCGATGTTTGTAAAGCGCTTGGTGTTTCTAAAAACATTGTTATTTCTCAAAATGGCGATGTCGATTTTGAAGAACCAACAGAAAACACAATTATTATTTACAAACAAAAAGAAGCCCAATTTAAAACTATGTAAAGATACTTATATAAATGCCAAAATATTACAGAAACACTTTGTTTCTGTAATATTTTTTTATTTTATATATATCATATTTGGTTAATAATTTATTCTAAGGCAGGGTATAAAATGAAAAAAGTTTTTATTATTTGTTTATCTTTGGTTATTTTAGTTGGAAGTGTTTTAATTTGTTTAAGTCAAAAAGATAAGGTCACCGTTAGCGCCGAAGAGGGTTATATAAGATTTCATGTAAGAGCAAATAGCAATAGCGAAGAAGACCAAAATGTAAAATATAAAGTAAAAAATGCCCTTGTTGACTATTTAACACCGCTTTTAGTTAAGGCTGAAACAATAGAAAATGCCAAAAGTGTAATTAAAAGTAATCAAGCCATGCTTGAAAGTATTGCAACTAAAACCTTAAACCAAAATGGTTTTAATTATTCAGCAGTCGTTAGAATAAATGATGAATTTTTTCCAACACGTTCATATTATGAACTTACTCTTGAAAGTGGTATTTATGATGCTTTAATAGTTGAACTTGGAAGCGGAAAAGGTGATAATTGGTGGTGCGTAGTTTATCCTCCTTTGTGTTTCATTAAACAAGAAAATGAAACGACTAATACCATAATATATAAGTCAAAACTTGTTGAAATATGGAAAAAAATCGCAAAACAATAGAAAAATGTTTACAAATGAAAAAATATTGTGTATCATATTGATAAAGGGAAAATGTAATGGAAATTAAGATTAAATTAAAAGATTTGGACGTTCTTACTATACATGAACTTAGAGATCTTGCACGTGACGTTGGTGTTTACAATCCCACCATTATGACTAAACAAGAACTAATGGAAAATATTGGTGAACTTCTACGTGGCATAGAATCTAAACGTAAAAAATCTGGGAAATGTGAACAAACTAATGGCTTTGAAGAAGTATTTGCAAATACTCTTTCGGGTATGCTTATTATTGCAAATCAAAGGCGCGAAGAAGAACTGGCAAGAATGAGTGGAAATGACAATAAATCAGAATCTTTTCTTGGAAATTATAATGATGAAGAAAAAAAAGCACTTAGTACTCGTAAAGGTAAAGGTGATAAACTTCTTGTTGTTGACCCACGTATTGATACTGAGGTTGCTGGTATATTCAATTTTGAAAAGGAAAGTGAATTCTCATTTGCTAGCAAAAAAAAAGAAAATGTTATACTTGATGATACTGGGTTTTTAACGGCAGCATCAAGTTCAGAACATTATGATACAGGTTTTCTTGAATCTAAAATAAATAGTATCAGTGATGTTGTAGGTAAAGGTAATAGCAATACTCTTTGTGATTCTATAAATAATAAAGATGAGTTTTTAAATTTTTCATTTATTGATAAAGAGAAAGTTGATTTTGATGCGAAACGCAAAGAAGATGCGGAGTTTGCAGAATTTATCAAAGTTAATGAAAGTGCTGAAACTGAGGATAAATCAGTATACATTAAAGATGAAGATGAAGATGATGAGGCCTATTTAGATAGTGAATTTGTAAATAATAAAGCGTCATGTGTTAGAAAATGCAGAGTTGTAAAGTTGAATAATGAACTTATAATTCGTAAGCAACCATTTTTAAGATGTGTTACTGATAGAAAGGCTACGCCAGAAGAAATAGAAAAGTTTAATCTTCAATATGGTGATGGCGTAAAATGCAATTTTTACTATTCTATGAATAACGAAAAGTTTTTTACTGGTAAAATTTTAAGTTCTTGTAGAACTAACCATCCAAAGTCTAGGCATAGATTTGATTTGGATATTAAAATACCAAAAAGCAATAAGGAACAAGATGATTGGCAATATTTAGTTGAACTTGAAGAAGATGACGATATATAGTATTTTTAGAAAAACAAAAAAGAGCTTTTATTAAAAATAGTCTTAGAACACGTTCAAATGCGTTTTAACGGTTTTTTGTTTAAAGCTTATAGATTCTTTACTTAGCTTCATGAATAGGTCAA
>JAVWAR010000003.1:0-26339 GCA_036649955.1 Clostridia bacterium
TGATGGCGCTTACGCGACTATCTTCACAAGGTGTTAAGTTTGATATAATATTTGTTGACCCACCTTATTTATCAAACATTGGACTTAAAGCGATTGAGTTTATTATGAGCGCAGGACTGCTTGAAAAACAAGGTATTATTATTTACGAGCATAATTCTTTAAATTTATTGCAAGATATGGGAAAAAGTTATATAATAGAGTTTGAAAGAAGTTATGGACAAACAACAATAGATATAATTAGGAGAGTATAAGGCATGGATATCAATGAGATTATTGATGAACTTCAAACTGAGTTTTACAAAAGTAAAAACTTTTTGTGGAGCAAGAAATCACTAGTCAATATGGACAGGTGTGCTGAATTGATTGATGAACTAAAAAAATCAATGCCTGTTCAAATGCAGGAAGCCAGTTATATGTTACTTCAAAAAGATAAAATTATTGCAAGCGCAGAAGAAGTGGCAAGGCGAACGATTGCAGAGGCTGAAAAGCATGCAGAACAGATTGTATGTGAAAGCACGCTTGTTAAGAAAGCAGAAGAAGAATCTCAGCAAGTTATTGACAAAACGAATAAACAATGTAATGCAATGATTGCTGTTACGAAAGAGAATATTGATAAAATGTTGAAAAGCGTAGAAGATTATTTAACGGACAATCTTCATATTGTGAGAAATAATAGGGAAGAAATTGCAGGGTCGCTTATCAATCGTAAGAAACTTTAAAAAATTATAAAACTTATAATTGTGGCTATTATAATTGAGATTAATGATTGCACGGTTTTTACTAATAGTAAAAAACGTGCTTTTATTTTTATTTTTGAAAGAAAAGAATGGCTTTGTAAAATAATTGATATTCCACTCCAAGATATAAGACCCGAAATAATAACAAAACTTGTCTTTGTCAAAACGTGTGAAGATATGCTTTGAATTCCACGCGTTAATTCAACAATTCCAGATGTCAATCCGTTTATATATTCAATTTGTATATTAAACATTGTGAAAAACCATTCAAGTGGTTTACTTATGATGTTTAAGACCCCAAAGTCGCGCAGTATGTCACACAATATAAAAAATAGAGCAATGTATCCACCAATGATGAGAATGCTCTTTATACTACCATACATGCACTCGGACAATACAAAGTCTGGGTTAGATTGTTGTCTTATAACTTGTTTAGGTTTAGTTTGTTTTAAATGATAATTTCTAAAACAAAGTCCTGTAAGTATTGATGATATTATGTGAACTAATAGTAGAAAAAAACCAATAGTTTTATTTTGTAGCATAGAAAAGCCCACAGTGCCTATAATAAATATAGGGCCTGATGTACTAGTAAATGCAAAGGTTCTCTCGCATTCTTCTTTTGTTAATAGTCCATTTTTGTAACAATCAGCAATAATGCTAGAACTTACAGGATAGCCAGAAATTAAGCCCATAATGAAAATATAACTAGAAATTCCACCTGTGTTAAATAATCTTTGTGTAATTCCTGAAAGTTTATTTGATAATTTTGCAATTATATTCATACTTGTTAATATTTTTGTAAGAACAAAGAAAGGAAATAATGATGGTAAAATAAACTTAGCATATAATAGAATGCCATTTAAAGAAGAAGGGATATATCTTTCTGGAAATAATGTAAAAATAAGCATTAGCAAAAAAATTATAATTGCAAAAATGTAAAAATATAAATCACTTGTATTTATTTTACATTTTTGTATTTTTAAGTTATTATTATTTGTATTAATGGTCATATAGAATTGTATGACAAAAAGGATAAGCATATGAGAAAAGAAAAACTTAAAATTGCTATTGCACTAGGGTCTGGTGGTGCAAAAGGTTTTGCACATATAGGTGCACTGCAAGTACTTGAAGAAAATAAAATTCCCATATCATGTATAACTGGTTGCTCTATGGGCGCAATTATAGGTGGTGCTTACGCAGCAGGTATATCATTAAAAGCAATGATTGCCTATGCTAAAAAACTTAAAATGTTTAATATAATTGATATTCCGCTAATTAGCAAGTATGGTTTTTTAAGAGGTGCAAAGGCTGAAAATGCACTTATTAAATTTTTCACAAAAAACAAAGCAAGTACAACTTTTGAAAATTGTAAAATACCTTTTGCCTGTGGTGCAACAGATATACTTGAAGGTAAAACTGCTTATTTAAAAGAGGGAAGTCTAATTGAAGCAATTCGAGCAAGTTTTTCTATTACAGGGGTTTTTGTACCAGTTGAAAAGGATGGAATGTTACTTATGGATGGAGGCCCTCTGTGTAGAGTTCCAGTTAGGTTGGCACGTGAACTTGGTGCAGACAAGGTAGTTGCTATTGATTGTGTGGGAAGAACAAAGACAATTTCTGCTGGGGATATTAAAAGTTATGGTGATACACTTGAAAGAATAATGTATGTTATGGATTATGCAATAGGCAAAGAAGAAATAAATGAGGCGGATATTATAATAGAACCATCACAGGATGATGTTAGTGGTATAAAACTTGATGGATTATTAGATTCAATAAATGCTGGTAGGGAAGCAATGAAAAAGGCTATACCGCAAATAAAAGAATGGTTGAAAAACAAATAAAAAACAGACGAAAGTCTGTTTTTTTTATATAAATATAACGCCAGTTTTGTAATCAATAGATAATGGGGTATTTGTGATTAATGAATATTTGTCACTAGAATTTATATCTATATTAATTACTTCTTTTGAAAATTCATTTAATTTATCATAATCTTTTTTTGTTGTTATTATTTGCAGTTTAGAGTCAATACTTGAAAGAATGTTTTTGTTATGTTTGTCACAAGCAAGCACTTTTATATAAAGGTCTTCATTGAAAGAATTTATAACCATTTCGTTTGTAATACCAAACGCAGTATGAAGTAAAATTCTTTTAATTCTTGCTTTTGAAAATTGTTGATTTTCTGTGTTTATTATCAATTCTTCAAGAGAACTTCCCTTGTTTATTTCATTTAAAATTTTATTTTCAATGCCACAAGACATATCAAAAATATTTTTAAGTTGCATTGGTGACAAATCAATAAATGATTTTTTTATAATTGTTTCAAGTTTATCTCCGTTTACATTTTCTGCAAAATTGATTGTTTTATGTGTAAAAAGTGGGGTATTTTGCTTAATTATTGATAAATTGTTGCAATTCCTTAAATATGAAGCACTTGAATATTTCAAATCGCAATAGTCGGAATTATAACTTTCGCCTTGGCGCATTATTGCTTTTGGGACAATTTTTGAAGAATAGTATTGAAGTGCTTTTAAATATTCAATACCTAAAATATTATTGCTACCACTTAAAAGATTGCTTGCTTCATCACCATATAATTCTGCTATTGTATTGTTATATGCCTTTCTATAATTTGTCATAATTTTTAATTTTTCTTTGAGTTTTATTTTAAACGTTTCATCTTCAAGTGCAATTAAACTTGCCAATTTTATAAGTTTTTCTGTATCGTTTGTTTCCGCTCCGAAATACAAATATTTAATGTTTCTTATTTTAGATAATATATTTATTGCTCCACGAGCGAAAACTTCTGCTGGTGCTGTTGCATAGATTGTTGGTAATTCTATTACTATGCTTGCTCCTGCCAATATTGCGTATTGCGCTCTATCAAACTTCGAAAGCACACTTGGTTCGCCTCGCTGAACAAAATTACCGCTCATGATACAAAGAACAGGCAATCCAGTTTCTTCGATTGCTTTTTTAATTAAGTATTCATGTCCATTTGTAAATGGATTATATTCACAGATTATTGCGCAAAAATTCATATAAATTTCCTTTAAAAGCGTTGGAGTTTTTTCTTATATAATGTATAATAATCTTATTATATACACTTTACAATAATTAATCAAGTTACGGGAGTTATTATATGTTTTTTAAACGTAAGGCTGTTACTAAGACAATTTTTGATAATTTTATTTCGCTTGCGTCTGAAAGCAATGCTAAAATTGTTCTTCCAGAAGGAAATGATAATAGAATTCTTGATGCTACTGAAAAGTCTGTTAGGCTTGGTCTTAGTGGGCTTATTTTAATTGGTAATGATAGTTTGATTTCTTCAAAGTTATCTCCATATGTTCGTAAACGAATTGAAGTTGTTGACCCATTAATGTTAGGGTCACTTGCTGAAAAATATGCGGATGACTATTTCTTACTTAGAAAGCACAAAGGCATTACACCAGAAGATGCTAGAAAAAAGATAAAAGACCCTGTTACGTTAGGCGCTTTAATGGTTAAAATGGATGATGCTGATGGTATGGTTGCTGGAATTATTACGCATACTGCTGATGTTCTTAGACCTGCTTTTCAACTTATTAAAACTCGTGATGGTGTATCGGTCGCATCTAGTGTTATGTTAATGGAGATGCCAGAGGGTAGTGAAAACGGTCAAAATGGTGTAATGGTATTTGCAGATTGTGGCGTTATTATTAAACCTACGGATGAGGAACTTGCAACCATTGCTCTTTGTTCAGCAGAAACCGCTCAAACTTTATGTGATATCACTCCACGGGTTGCTCTTCTAAGTTACTCTTCAAAAGCAGATATTGATACGGATGATGAAGATATACAAAGAATTAAAAGTGCTTATAAGATAATTCGTAGAAGAGATTCATCACTCATTGTTGATGGAGAAATTCAGGTTGATGTTGCTCTTGATAATGAAGTTGCAAAAATAAAATGCAAAAATAGTCCATTAGAAGGAAAGGCGAATGTTCTTATATTCCCTGATCTTAATGCAGGAAATATTGGTTATAAACTTGTTCAAAGAATTGCAAATGTAAAAGCAATAGGCCCTATAATTCAGGGTTTAAATAAACCTGTCAATGATTTATCTCGTGGTGCAACACCTGATGAAATTGTTATAATGATTGCCATTACAAAATTACAGGCAAAAGTAAAATAAAAAGGAAAGAATAAAATGAAAATATTAGTTATTAATGCAGGAAGTTCAACAATTAAATATCAATTATTTAATATGGACACGAAGGAAGTTATCGCAAAAGGTCTTTGCGAAAGAATTGGTCAAGGTGGGTTATTTACCTTTAAAGCAAATGGTAAAACTGTTTTTAATAAAGTAAGCAAAGATATGAAAAACCACTTAGATGCAGTTAAAATTATTATGGAATCGCTTACCAATAAGGAAACGGGTGTTCTATCTTCTCTTGAAGAAATTAATGCTGTCGGTCATAGAATTGTTCAAGGTGCAGAATTTTTTACAAGTGCTGTTTTGATTGATGCAAAAGTTCTAAAAACTATTGAAGACTTAACACCACTTGCTCCATTGCATCAGCCTGCCCACGCATCTGGCATCAAGGCGTTTTTAGAAGCAATGCCTTCAAAACCAAATGTTGCAGTATTTGATACGGTGTTTCATTCAACAATTCCTGATTACGCTTATCGTTATGCACTACCAAAGCAGGCCTATACAGAATGGAATATTCGTAAATATGGGTTCCATGGTTCATCACATAAATTTGTTGCAGAAGAACTTGAAAAAATGACGGGCAAGAAAGGCAATTTTATTATTTGTCACTTAGGTAATGGTTGCTCTGTATCCGCAGTTTCTAACGGGAAATGTATTGATACATCAATGGGGTATACACCTCTTGAAGGCGTTATGATGGGAACTCGTTGTGGTGATGTTGATGCCACTGTTGTTCAGGCCATTATGGAAAAAACTGGTAAAAGTGTGAGTGAAGTTATCAACTATCTTAATAAGCAATCTGGATTGTTAGGCGTTTCAGGTGTTAGTGGAGATATTCGTGACCTTGAAGAAGGTGTTGGTGTCAATTCAAGTAACCAAAAAGATGTTGCTCTTGCTCTGAAAATGTTTGCTTATCGAATTCGAAAATATATTGGCAGTTATATGGCTGTTTTAGGTAAAGTTGATGCTATTGCGTTTACGGCGGGTATAGGTGAAAATGATTCAAGTATGAGAGAGAAAATTCTTGTAAATCTTGAAACTCTTGGTATTGAATTTGATGCTAATGCTAACAATTCTTTAAAAAAGGGCGATGCAGGTATTATTTCTACTAAAACTAGTAAAGTTAAGATTTTTGTTATTCCAACCAATGAAGAACTTGAAATTGCAAATGAAACGTTGAGTGTTGTTACAAAGTTAAAATAAAATAAAAAATATAATTGACAAAGTTGTTTGTATAATATATAATGACTTTGCACTTAGAGGGTGATATCAATGATTCTTGATATATCAAAAGGGAAATGTGATGAAAGTGTTAGCACTAAATTCACATTTGAGTTCAAACCAAGACAGGAACTTATTTTAAATCAACCATATATTATAATGGGAGATGCAATGGTTTCGGGTAGTTATATGTTTGAAGGAGAGGATGATATTGTTATTAAAGGCAATATTAGATTACCGCTTAGATTTATTTGTAGTAAATGCGGTAGTGCGTTTGAAGATAACTTATTTATTGAGTTTGATGAGCGCTTTGTCCGTGGCGAAAGTGAGGATTATTATAGTTATGATAGCAGTTTAATTGAATTGTTACCAATGATAGAAAGTGCTATTATGCTTAACATACCTTCATATGTTGTATGTGGCAAAAATTGCAAGGGCTTATGTAGCCACTGCGGTGCAAATTTAAATTTTACTAAATGCGATTGTGAAAAGTCGAAAATTGGTAAAAATAATCCATTTGCAGAATTAAAGGGTAAATTAGATTAGGAGGAAAGAAAAATGGCAGTACCTAAATGTAAAGTATCTAAATCAAAAGGTAGATCTAGAATTGCTAATTGGAAAGCAACTGCTCCATCACTTGTTGAATGTCCACAATGTCATGAACTTAAAGTTAGTCATTGTGCATGTGCAAAATGCGGATACTATGACGGAGAAAAGAAAGTTTTAGTTAAGGCTGATAAACAAAAGGCTGAATAATCTTAAAATTTTAACCCATTGCTATTGCAATGGGTTTTTTGCTTTAATTTGTTTGATACTTGTGTGTAAAATATGTATAATAAATATGTATAAATCTATACGATAAAGGAAAAAAGAAATGAAAATAGTAGTTGATGCATTTGGTGGAGATAACGCACCCAGAGAAATTGTAGGCGGAGTAATTACTGCTGTTAATTTACATGATGATATTGAAGTGGTTTTAACTGGCGATAAGACAAAAATTGAATTTGAGTTGAAGCACTTTGGATATACTGGTAATAAAATTGAAATTTGTAATGCGAGTGAAGTTATTACAAATGATGATATTCCAACACTTGCTATTAAAAATAAAAAAGGCTCATCACTTGTTGTTGCATTGGATATGCTTAAAAACAATGATGATATTGTTGGGCTTGTTTCTGCTGGAAGTACTGGTGCTGTTCTTGCAGGTGGACTACTTAGAATTGGTAGACTTGAAGGAGTTATTCGTCCTGCACTTTCGCCAATTCTTCCTACCATAAATAATGGTAAAACTCTTCTTATTGATTGTGGTGCGAATGTAGACTCTAAGGCCAGTTATTTAGTGCAGTTTGCTGTAATGGGTTCTAGTTATATGAAAGTTATGTACAATATGAAAAATCCAAGAGTTGCTTTACTTAGTAATGGAACTGAGGACAAAAAGGGGAATGAACTTAATCATGAGGCCTTTGAACTTTTAAAAGAAACTAAATCAATCAATTTTATTGGAAATATGGAAGCGCGTGATATTTTAAGTGGTAATTACGATGTAATTGTAACGGATGGTTTCGCGGGTAATATTGGTCTTAAAGCGTCTGAGGGTGCAATTCAGTTTGTACTTAAACAGATTAAAACCGAAATTTATGGTGGCGGGATTAGGTCAAAACTTGGCGCATTACTTTTAAAACCTGTATTTAATAAACTTAAATCAAAACTTGATTATTCTCAGCATGGTGGTTCACCATTTCTTGGTATTAAAAAACTTATTATAAAATCTCATGGGTCTAGCAAGGCCTCTTCAATTTATGAATCAATTATACAGATAAAAAAATTGAGCGAGGGTAAGTTGATTGATGGTATTAAAAGTGGTTTAGGAGATAAAAATGCGTAAGACCGATAAAAATGCGTTTTCGTATGAAAAAATTGAAAAAATAATTAAGTATAGTTTTAAAAACAAAGAGTTACTTAAAATTGCTTTTTCACATTCTTCATATGCAAATGAGAACAAGGTTAAGTCAAATGAAAGATTGGAATTTTTAGGTGATACAATTTTAAACTTTATAATTACTGAGAGAATTTTTCATCAAACTAAGATTGATGAGGGTGAACTTACAAGATTGCGTTCACGCATTGTTTCAGAAGACCCGCTTGCCATAATTTCAAGTGATTTAGGTATAGATAATTTTCTGCTTAGAGGTATTGGTGAAAGCAAGTCGCCAGTATCAAAAGCCGTTAAGGCAGACTTGGTTGAATCTGTAATTGGTGCTATGTATGAAGATTCTAGAAGTCTTGACGTTATACGTGAATTTATTTCTTTTGCATTTGCTGGTGCAATGCAAATCATTGATGAAAATTGTGACTATAAAGATGCAAAAACACTTTTGCAAGAAAAATGTGTAACGAAATCTCTTATTTATAACACAATAAAACTTGGAGAAGACCATGCACCAATTTATACTTCAAAAGTTAAAATTAATGGTAAAATTTTAGGAAAGGGAACTTCAACATCAAAGCGTAGCGCAGAACAAATTGCCGCAGAAGAGGCACTTAAAAACATAAATTTATAAACATAGTATGTGAGGATAGAATTTTGAAATTTAAAAAAATGGAGATATATGGTTTCAAGTCATTTGCTGATAAACTTGAAATAAAGTTTGAATCAGGAGTTACTGGAATTGTAGGCCCAAATGGCTGTGGAAAAAGTAACGTAGCAGATGCTATTCGTTGGGTATTAGGTGAACAAAGTGCGAAATCACTTCGTGGTTCAAGTATGATGGACGTTATTTTTAATGGAACGGAACAAAGAAAGTCACAATCTTTTTGTGAAGTTTCTTTGTTTTTTGATAATACAACCAAAATATTTCCAGTTGAATATGATGAAGTTGTTCTTACTCGTAAACTATATCGTTCAGGAGATAGTGAATATTTAATCAATAAAGTTCAAAGTAGACTTAAAGATATTATTGATTTACTTAGAGATTCAGGACTTGGAAAAGAAAGTTATTCTATTATTGGTCAGGGTAGAATAGATGAAATTTTAAGTGCTAAACCAGAAGATCGTAGAATGGTTTTTGAAGAAGCAGCAGGTATTTCAAAATTTAAAAGTAGAAAAGTTGATGCTGAACGTAAACTTGAACGTACGCGTGATAATTTAATGCGTATTAATGATATCATTTTTGAACTTGAAAAACAGATAACTCCGCTTACAAAACAATCAGAAAATGCAAAAAAATATTTAGAATTAAAAGAAATTTTAAAAACTCTTGAAGTGAATATTTATATTCATCAGTATGATACTGCAAGTTCTGCGAAGGGTGAGATTTCAGTAAGAATAGATGGACTTACAGAAGAACTAGAACTTAAACAAAAAGAGTTTGAAAAAGTTCTTGCTGAGTATAATCAAAGTGTTATCAATTTGTCGGAAGTTGATAAGAGAATTGAAGAACTTCGTGATGAGTTATTATCACTTACGGTAGGGCTTGAAAAACATGCTGGTGAAGTTAAATTGTTTGAAGAAAAATGTTTAAACATGAAACAAATTAATGAAAAAACAGCCATTGATATTACAAGTGAACAAGAAGAAAAGGCAAATTTGCAGGAAAATTACAAAATTAAAAACGACGCTAAAAATTTAAGAGAAACTATACTTATTGAACTTAAAAGAAATGCTGAAAATATAAATTCTTCTTATCTTGAAATTGTTGACCGTTTAACTGAGAGTGAACTTCTTAGCGAAAATAGTGGCAATGATATTATTGAAGCGGTTGATAAACTTACAAATGTAAAGGTTGATTTTACAAGTCTTAATTTTGAAAAAACTGCAAAATATGAACTTAAAAGTGAAAAAACAGCCCAAAAAAGCGCAATTATAGCAAATTTACTTAAATTGAATAGTGATTTAAGTGAAGAAAAAAGAGTTATTGAAAAAGTTATAAAAGATAAAGAACTGAGTATTCAGTTGCTTTCAGAACAAGAACTAAAATTAACTGAAATTAATTATTCTATTCAGGATAACAATAATAAAATTGAAGAAAATAATGCAAAGTATCATAGTGCCGAATCTAGAAATAAACTACTAAACGAAATGCTTTTAAATGATGAAGGCTTTGCTTTTAGCGTTAGAAAAATTCTTCAAGACTCAAAGATAAATGCAAGTCTTGGAGGCGCAGTTGTTGGTGTTGTTGCTAAACTTATGAGTGTTCCTGAAAAGTTTGAAACTGCTATTGAAATGGCGCTTGGTGCTAGCGTGCAAAATATTGTTACAAAAAGTGATGATGATGCTAAAATTATTGTTGAATACTTAAAGAAAAATAATTACGGTAGAGCAACGTTTTTACCAATTTCATCTCTTAAACCTAGATATTTGCCAAAAGAATTTGAGAAGGCATTAGAAGGTGAGGGAGTATTTGGAGTTGCAACTAATTTAATTAAATTTGATGAATCATTGAAGAATATATTTGAAGGGTTGCTTGGTTCAACTGTTATTGTTTGTGATATAGAGCATGCTGTTTCTCTTGCTAAAATAACTAGATATGGATTTAAAATTGTAACGCTTGATGGAGATGTTATAAATCCACAAGGTTCTATTAGTGGTGGAAGTAAGAAAGTTGAAGTTTCTTCACTTATTGGTAGAGAACGTGAAATTGAACTTTTGAAAAAAGATATTGCAACTTGTTTAAAAAAATCAGCAATTCTTACGAATGAAAAAGAGTCACTTTTAAATAGTCAAAAAGAACTTTCTGATATCATTAAAAAGGAACAAGAGAATTGCAATTCTATTAATGTTCAATATGTTAAATTAAGTGAAAATATACGTAGAATTTCAGAAGAATTAAATGAGAATGAAACAGAAAAAAATAAACTTGAAAGAGAAATTTCTGCGCTTACAATTAGAATAGAATTTATTGAAGAGCAGATTGTCAAAACTCAAAAAATTGAAGATGAAATATCTTTTGAAAGGCAATCAGCATCTACTACAAAAAAAGCGTCATATGATTCTTTTTCGGAACTTAAAAAGAAACGTGAATTTTACTATAATGAACTTACTGAACTTAAAATAAAAATTGCAACAACGGAAAGTGAATTGTCATCTTTAAATGATGAAATTGTAAGACTTGATGAGCGAATTGACGATATTTCACTTAAATTGCAAACAAATAAACTATTATTTGCACAAAATGAAACTAACATAAAGTCACTTGAACAAACACTTAAAAGTGTTTATGCTGCTAGCAAAACAGATAAAAATATGCAATCATTGCAGGCTGTTAGAGATAAACTTTCTTCACAAGATACATTTAAAAGTGAAATTCAAAAGGTTATGAATAAATCAGATGAAATGAAGATGCTTGCGTCTTATGATATTCAGCGTATTTCAGACAAAAAACTAAAAGAAGAAATGCAACTTGCAAAAATTGATACAGATATTGAAGCAATGCAAGAACGTATTTTTGAAGAATATGGTCTTACTTATAATTCTGCAATAAAGTTAAAAATTGATAATTTCAATAATAGTGAGTCTTTAATTGAAGCAGGTAAAATAAGAAAACATATTAATGCGTTGGGTTTTGTAAACGTTCAAGCCATTGAAGAACTTAAAACTGTTACGGAAAGATATAACGACCTTGCAAGTCAACGTGATGATTTAGCATCTGCCGAGGCTGATTTAAATAAAATAATTACAGAACTTACTACTCAAATGGAGAGCAAGTTTAAAGAAAAATTTGAACAAATTAACACAAATTTTGGTATAGTTTTTAAAGAACTTTTTGGTGGTGGAAGTGCTAAACTTGTTCTTCAAGATGATGCTACTTTACTAGAAGCCGGAATTGATATTATTGCTGAGCCACCTGGCAAAAAACTTCAAAGTATTACACTTATGAGCGGTGGCGAACGTGCGCTTACTGCTATTGCAATATTATTTGCTATTCTAAGGCTTAGACCAATGCCTTTCTGTGTGCTTGATGAAATTGAGGCTGCACTTGATGATGCGAATGTTGAAAGATATGCAAAATATCTAAAACGTTTTAGCGAGAGTACTCAATTTATAGTTATTACTCATAGAAAGCCTACAATGGAACTTGCAGACTGCTTATATGGTGTCACTATGGAAGAAAAGGGAGTTAGTAAAATAATGTCTGTTAAACTTAGCGATGCTGTTAAAAATGTGGAGGTAAAATAATATGGGTTTTTTCTCTAAGTTATTTGAAGGCTTGAAAAAGACAAATCAGGCTTTGTCTGAAAAAATGAAACACATTTTTACAAAAAATGAAATTTCTAATGAGTTTTATGATGAACTGGAATTTATCCTTATTTCTTCTGATGTTGGAACTACTGCAACCGATAGAATTTTACTTGAACTTAAAGAAATTGTAAAAAAACGAAAACTTAAAAAAGCGGAAGAAACGCGTGCAGTTTTAAAAGAAATAATGATTTCAATTTTAGAAGAAAATGAATTATCAGAGTTATCTTATCCATGTATAATTTTAGTTGTGGGTGTTAATGGTGTTGGAAAAACAACAACTATTGGTAAACTTGCTAAAAAATTTACTGATGAAAGCAAAAATGTTGTCATTGCAGCAGGCGATACTTTTCGTGCGGCAGCAAGCGAACAACTTACTGTTTGGGCTGATAGAAGTCGCGTTAAAATTGTTAAAAATGAAACTGGCGCTGATGCTGGTGCCGTTGTATTTGATGCTATTAGTAGCGCAAAAGCAAGAAATGCAGATGTACTTATAATTGATACTGCTGGCAGGCTTCACAACAAACTCAACCTAATGGAAGAACTGAAAAAAATTGATAGAATTATAAGCAGAGAATGGAGCGAGGCTTGTTATCACAAGTTTATTGTTATTGATGCTACTACGGGTCAAAATGCACTTGAACAAGTTGATGTATTTGATTCAACCATTGGACTTACAGATGTGTGCATTACAAAACTTGATGGTACTGCAAAAGGCGGTTTTTTACTATCTCTTTGCAGTGAATATACTTTACCTATTAGGTTTGTTGGTGTTGGTGAATCTGCTGATGACTTAATTGATTTTAATGCAAAAGAATTTGTAGATTCAATTTTATAAAAAGCCTTGACAAACAATTTTCAAAATTGTATAATATGTTTGTAAAGTAAATTTGCTTTACAGGGTGTGATATGGAATTATCTAAAAGCATAGAGGTTGTGAATTTATTTGATTTATACAAAGAGTGTCTAACCGAGAAACAAAAAGAATTATTTAGTATGTATGCTGAGGCAGATTTGTCTTTAAGCGAAATTGCTGAAAATTTATCGGAGTCTAGGCAAGCGGTTTATGATGTTATTAAAAACGCTGAAAACACTTTATATAAAATGGATGATAAACTCAAATTAAACTATAAGAAAAAGGTTATATCAGATAAATTATCACAACTAAAAAATATGATACTTCAAAATGAAAGTAAAAAAGAAATCTTAAAAGTCATTTCTGAATTTGAAGAAATGATATAGGAGCAAATGTGGCAATATTTTCTAATTTAGGAGAAAAGTTAAATCATATATTTTCAAAGTTAACCAAACGTGGAAAACTTACTGAACTTGAAATCAGGCAGGCAATGAGGGAAATCAGAGTTGCTCTACTTGAAGCGGACGTAAACTTTACTGTCGCAAAAGATTTTATTCAAAAAGTTACAGACAAAGCGGTTGGTGAAAAAATTCTTGAAAGTTTAACTCCTGCTCAGCAGGTTGTTAAAATTGTTCACGAAGAACTTGTAGAACTTATGGGTTCTACTGCAAGTAAACTTATTATTGCGTCTGCACCACCAACAATAATTATGATGTGTGGTTTGCAAGGTGCTGGTAAGACAACAATGTGTGGTAAACTTGGAATGCTTTTAAAAAAACAAGGCAAAAAACCATTACTTGTTGCATGTGATATTTATAGGCCGGCGGCTATTGAACAACTTAGAGTTGTTGCAAAAAGTGCGGGTGTTGATTTCTTTGAAAAAGGAACGATTAGTCCTATAAAAATTGCAAGTGCGGGTATTGAACAGGCAAAAAAACTTGGAAATGATGTGATTATCATTGATACTGCTGGTAGGCTTCATATTAATGATGAATTAATGAAAGAACTAGAAGATATCAAAAAGGCTGTTAAACCTCATGAAATATTGCTTACGGTAGATGCTATGACAGGTCAAGATGCCGTAAATGTTGCTACATCATTCAATGAAAAACTCGAAATAACTGGTGTCATAATAACTAAACTTGATGGTGACACAAGAGGTGGTGCGGCTTTATCTATTAAAGCAGTAACAGGTAAACCAATTAAATTTACGGGTATTGGTGAAAAAATATCAGATATTGAACCATTTTATCCAGATAGAATGGCATCAAGGATTCTTGGCATGGGTGATGTGCTTACTTTAATTGAGAAGGCACAAGAAAATGTTGATGAAAAAGAAATGAAAAAACTTGAAGAAAAACTCAGGAAAAATTCTTTTACACTTGATGATTTCTTAACTCAATTTGAACAAATTGGCAAAATGGGCAATATTCAAGATTTAATGGGAATGATTCCGGGAATGTCAGGAAATGCTCAGATAGGTAAAGTTGATGATTCTATGATACTTCATAATAAGGCTGTCATACAATCAATGACAAAGAAGGAACGACTAAATCCTGAACTTATTAAATTTAGTCAAAGAAAGCGAATCGCATCTGGAAGTGCAACTTCAATTCAAGAAGTAAATAAACTTCTTAAACAGTATGAGCAGTCAAAGTTGATGATGAAGAATATGAACGGAAACAAGATGTCGAAAATGCTTGGTGGCAGGAAATTGCCATTTTAAAATCACATACTAAGGTTAATACCTTTTATGATAATAATTTATGGAGGAAAAAATAATGTCAGTTAAAATTAGACTTGCAAGAATTGGTGATAAAGGTGCTCCTTTTTACCGTATTGTTGTTTCTGATTCTAGAAAAGCGAGAAATGGTGAATATATCGACCTTGTTGGTACATTTAACCCTGTAACTAATCCAGAAGAAGTTAAAATCAATGCTGAAAAAGCAAACTCATGGCTTGCCAAGGGTGCTCAACCTACCGATACTGTTAAAGCATTACTTAAAAAGAGCGGTATCGAACTTAATAATAAAAAGAAATAAGTTTGAGAGGGAATAAATATGGAAGAGTTTATTGAATGGATTGTTAAACAACTCGTTGACAATAAAGACCAGGTTGTAATTAGACAAAATGAAGATGATAATTATATTAACTTCACTGTTTTAGTTGCAGAAGAAGATATGGGTAAGGTTATTGGGCGTGGTGGAAGAATTGCATCTGCAATTCGTACTCTTGCACGTACTGGAAACAGAAAAAACAATAAAAGAATCAATATTAAATTTGGAGACGATTAGGAGAAAAATATTTCTCCTTTTGTTTTAGAGGAAATTATGCAAACAATAGAACTTGGTAAAATAGTAAGACCACAAGGAATTAAGGGTGAAGTAAAAATTGAACTTTACACAAATAGTTTTGAATTTTTACGCAAAAATGAGCAATTTGTATTGTTAAATAGTGAAAAAACACTTACTTTAATGAAATATCGTGTTAACGATAATTTTTGTATTGCTGAATTTTCAGAAATACAATCAAGAAATGAAGCAAATGAATTGATAGGTCAAATAATTTGTATGGATAAACTTAAATATTCTTCTTCATTATCACAAGATGAATTTATTATAAGTGATGTTATGGATTTTGACATAGTAACCAATTTAAATAAAAATTATGGCAAACTAACTTCTATTGATAATTATGGCAGTACTGACGTATATTCTTTTATAACAAAAGATAATTTAGTTGGAAGATTTGCAAATGTACCTTCATTAATTATTGATATTGATTATAGTAAGCGTGAGATTATTGTTGATGATAAACATTTTAATGAGGTTGTTTGTTATGAGGATTGATATTTTAACATTATTTCCTGAAATGTTTTCGCCACTTAAAACAAGTTTACTTGGCAAGGCAATAGAAAAGGAAATACTACAAATAAATATTATTGATATTCGTGAATTTTCATTAGATAAGCACCACAAATGCGATGATACACCTTTTGGTGGTGGCGCAGGTATGCTTATGACAATAGAACCTATTTCGCGTGCATTTGAAAGTATTGAAGGCTATGAAAAAGCACATAAAATTTACATGTCACCCAAAGGTAAAACTTTTAACCAAAAGTATGTAAATGTACTTAGTAAATACGAACATATTATTTTTTTGTGTGGTCATTATGAAGGTGTTGACGAACGCGTTATAGAATTATTTATTGATGAAGAAATAAGCATTGGAGATTACGTATTGACTGGTGGTGAGTTACCTGCAATGGTTGTAATTGATGCCATTGCTAGATTTGTTCCAGAGGTTCTTGGTAGTGCAGAGTCTGTAAAGGATGAAAGTTTTTCAGGAAAGACTCTTGAATATCCTCAATATACAAGACCGCAATCTTTTAGAGGTTTAGAAGTCCCTGACGTTTTACTTAGTGGACACCATAAAAACATTGAAAAATGGCGCAGAGAGAAATCTGTGGAAATAACGAACGCTAGAAGACCTGACATGAAGGAGGACGCATAATGAAAATACAATGGTTTCCGGGTCATATGACCAAGGCGCTTAGAGAAATTGAAAAAAATTTAAAACTTGTCGATATTGTGCTTTATATTTTAGATGCTCGTGCACCTTTTTCATGTTATAATCCAGCATTAAATGAAGTGATTCAAAATAAACCAGTTGTGTTTGTTTTCAATAAAAGCGACCTTGCAAATCATGAACTTACTGAGTATTGGATGGCTTATTTTAAAAAACAAGGTGATGCAGTTATTTCTATTGATGCTACCAACAATTCATGTAGAACCATAGTCGCTTCAACTATCACAAAATGCCTGAAAGACAAAATTGAAAGATTCAAAGTAAAGGGCATTAATCCACTTTTGCGAGCGCTTGTAATTGGTGTACCAAATAGTGGAAAATCTACACTTATCAATACTCTTTCTAAAACCATCAAGGCAAAAACTGGAAACATTGCGGGTGTTACAAGAGGTAGTCAGTGGATAAAAGTTAATGAAACGATTGAAATGTTGGATACGCCCGGAACATTATGGCCTTCATTTGAAAATGAGAAAGTTGCAGAAAATCTTGCTTTTATTGGGAGCATAAATGATTCAGTTTTAGATATTCAAGAAGTGGGATTTGCTTTAATGTGTAGGTTAAAAGAACTTGCACCTAAACTTTTATTTGATAGATATAATATAACTTACGATGAAGATAATTTGCAATTATTTGAAAATATATGTGAAAAACGCGGGTTTATTGCAAGAAATAAGGTATTTGACTATGAACGATGCAGTAAAAGCATTATTGATGATTTTAGAAAATGTCGCATTGGAAAGATAACTCTTGATTTTAAAGGAATAGAAAATGAAGGCAAGTAATACAGAATTATTGTTTGAATTTGATAAAAAATTAAGTACAAAATTCGGTTCGTTAATTGGTGGTGTTGATGAAGTTGGCAGAGGTCCGCTTGCTGGACCTGTTGTTTGTGCATCAGTAATTATGCCACTGGATTTTATGATTGACGGAATTAATGATAGTAAAAAAGTTTCACCAAAAAAACGAAAAGAATTGGCAGAAATTATCAAAGATAAAGCGATTGACTATTCTATTAGTTATATTTATGAAAAAGAAATTGATGAAATTAATATTTTACAAGCAACTAAAAAATGTATGGAAAACTCTATTAATGGTTTAAAAATAAAACCTGATATTATGAATGTTGATGCAGTTTCTGGTCTTAGTTGTAATTGTTTGACAAATAGCATAATTAAAGGCGATGCAACAAGTTATTCGATTGCAGCAGCAAGTATTATTGCGAAAGTTGAGCGAGATAATTATATGGAAAACCTTGCAGAAGAATATCCAAACTATGATTTTGCTTCAAACAAGGGTTATGGTACAGCAAAGCATATTAGTGCACTTAAAAAATTTGGTTCTACAAAACACCATAGAAAAAGTTTTATTAAGAATTTTGGGTTATAGATTATGAATACTAAATTAGTCGGTGATAAATATGAACGTATTGCTGAATTATTTTTAATTAAGCAAGGTTATAAAATAATTCAAAAAAATTATCATAATTTTATTGGTGAAATTGATATTATTGCCCGTGATATTTCCAATAAAAAAGAACCTATTACCATTTTTGTTGAAGTTAAGTATAGGAGAAATGCAGATAAGGGTATGCCGTTTGATGCAATAGATACGTATAAACAACAAAAAATACGTAAGACTGCAACGGTTTATTCTATGCAAAACAATTTACTTGATAGTAGTTTAAGATTTGATTGTATTGGAATTTTAAATGAACAAATTGAATATGTAAAAAATGCTTTTTAAAAATATTTAGATAAAATGAAAAAACACTTGCATATTATAAAGCATTATGTTAAAATATTGAAGTATAAATTGAGTGGTCCTCTGCTTAGAAGCTGGCACGAACATTCACTTACTAAAATTTCAAGGAGGCACAAACTCATGGCAAATGTTATAGACGTTATTGAAAAAGAAGGTATGCGCACTGACGTTCCTGCTTTCGACATTGGAGATACTGTTAAAGTTCTCGTTAAAGTTGTCGAAGGTACACGTGAAAGACTACAAGGTTTTGAAGGTGTGGTAATAGCTCGTAAAAATGGTGGAATTAGAGAAACTTTCACTGTTAGACGTATGTCTTTTGGTATTGGCGTGGAAAGAATTTTCCCTGTCCATTCTCCAAAAATTGACCATATTGAAATCATCCGTAAGGGTGAGGTTAGAAGAGCAAAATTATATTATCTTAGAGATCGTTCTGGCAAATCTGCAAAAATTAAAGATAAAAAGATATAAAAAGTCACAGCATATGCTGTGTTTTTTTTACAAATTTTTAAATGATTATGCTTTTTGTTTTGATAATGCTATACGATATGTTATTCTATAATGTAGTGTTTAAGGAGGAATATTCATGCTAGCAAAGGTAAAAAGTTTTGGACTAAGTGGGCTTGATGGCTATTTAGTGGATGTTGAACTTGATATTAATAAGGGTTTACCTTCTTATGATGTAGTTGGTCTTCCTGATACTGCCGTTAAAGAATCAAAGGAACGTGTAAGGTCTGCAATTAAAAATAGTGGATTTACATTCCCAACAAATAAAATTACAGTCAATCTTGCACCTGCTGGCGCAAAAAAGGAAGGTCCTTCTTTTGATGCAAGTATAGCAACCGCATTACTTGTTGCAACCGAACAAATTATGCCCATTAAAGTTAAAGACTTTATTATTATTGGGGAGTTGTCATTAGATGGTGGTGTCCGTAAAGTTGCGGGTATTTTGCCTATCATTATAAGCGCACGTGAAAATGGTTTTAAAAAATTTATTGTGCCAATAGAGAATGCAAAAGAAGCAGGTTATGTTGATGACGTTGCTGTTTATGCTGTTTCTTCTTTAAAAGATATTGCTGAATTTTTAAATAGTCGTTTAGATTTAACTCCTGTTGAAAAGATTGAATGGAAAGCGGAAGATGGTGAAGCCTTTGAAGATTTTTCAAGAGTTAAAGGTCAGTCATCGGCTAAAAGGGCAATGGAAATTGCAGTTGCTGGTGGACATAATATCATTATGGTTGGACCACCAGGAAGTGGCAAGACAATGCTTGCCAAATGCGTACCAACAATTCTTCCAAAATTGACATTTGAAGAAGCACTTGAAATTACTAAAATTCATAGCATTGCGGGCACGCTAGATTTAAGTAAGGGCATTGTTACATCGCGCCCATTTAGAGCGCCACACCATACCGCAAGTACGGTTGCTCTAACTGGTGGCGGAAGAAATTCTAAGCCTGGTGAAATTAGTCTAGCACATAATGGTGTTTTGTTTTTAGATGAATTCCCTGAATATTCAAGAAGCACAATCGAAACATTAAGACAACCGCTTGAAGATGGTAAAATAACCGTTGCAAGGGCTCTGCAAACTATTGAGTATCCTGCATCATTTATTTTAGTGGCTTCAATGAATCCATGTCCATGTGGTAATTATGGTTCTAGGGAACTTGAATGTTCATGTTCACCTACGCAAATACATAATTATTTAAAAAAAATATCAGGTCCGTTACTTGATAGAATAGACCTGAAAATTAATGTTGACAGAGTGTCTTTTTACGATTTAAAAAGTGAATCACACGAAGAGAGTAGTGCCGATGTTAAAATAAGAGTTGATAAAGCGCGAGATATTCAGTTGAAAAGGTTTGAAAATGAAGGCAACTATTGTAATGCAAAAATGAATAGCAAACTTGTTAAAGAATATTGCAGTCTGGATGAAGAAACAGAAAATATTTTACATAATGCTTTTGAAAAATTTAAAATGTCTGCACGTGGTTATAACAGAATACTTAAAGTTGCACGCACTATTGCTGATCTTGACGACTCAAAGAATATAAAAACGTCACATTTGATGGAAGCGTTAAGTTATAGAACAATGGATAAAATTCAATTATAAGGAATAAACAATGACTAAGGAAAATGCTATTATACTTTGGCTTAGTGTTGCACTTGTGCCAAGAAAGAAAATTTATAAGTTATATTCAAGTGGAGAATTTTGTCTGCTGCCAGAAAAAATTAAAGCAAGTGATAGTTCTTTAATTGCGTTTCTATCAATAGAAACAATTAAATTGTTAACAATGACAAAATTGGATAATATTATAAAAGATTTAAATAAATACAAAGTTGGGTTCTTAACTTTTTTAGATGACGAGTTTCCCAAAAATCTTAGTGAAGTTGATGACCCACCTGCTATAATTTATTACAAAGGAGATATAAACCTTATTAATAAAGATAGCATTTCAATAGTTGGAACGCGTAAGCCAAGTAAATATGGTAAAGAAGTTACTGAATATTTTACTAAGGAACTTTCAAATGCAGGGCTGATTACTATTAGTGGTTTGGCTTATGGGATTGATGCGTTGGTTGCAGAAACTACTATAAAATCAGGTGGCAAAACCATTGCAGTTTTAGCGGGTGGACTTGATGAGGTTTATCCGGAATTAAATACGGAACTTGCAAATAATATTGTCAGAAGTGGCGGAGTTATAATTTCAGAGTATCCACTTTTTAATAAACCTATGCCACATACTTTTCTTGAAAGAAATAGAATTATAAGTGGGCTTTCAAAAGCATTGCTTATTACTGAGGCTGGTGAAAAAAGTGGTGCATTAAATACAGCATCTCATGCGATTGAACAAGGCAAAGAATTATTTGTTTTACCACATGAGATTAATTCGAACAAAGGAAAGGGTTCAAACAATCTTATTATGGAATATCCTGAATGTTTCACTATAAGTGTTGAACAAATTATTTGTGTTTATAACTTAAATTATATTGCAAGGGTGTCACGCAGTGATGAAAATATCAATCTAAATGATGAAGAACTTGAAATTTATAAAATTATTGACGATAACGAGTTGAATTTTGATGAGATAAAAGAGAAGGCAGGGTATAGTGCATCTATACTCAATACACTTTTAATAACTATGGAATTGAAATCAATAATAAATAAAGATACATCAGGATATTATACAATAAAAAAATAATTGGAGATAAATATGAAACTAGTTTTAATTGAAGGACCTGGTAAAAAAGAAAGTGTTACAAAATATTTAGGTAAAGGATATAAGGTTTTGCCTACTTTTGGGCATGTTATAGATTTACCAGTTAAAAAACTTGGAGTTGATATAAATAACAACTTCGAGCCTGAATATATTGAAATTGCTGATAAAAAGAAAGTTATTAATGGGCTTAGGGCTGAGGCTAAAAAATCTGAGGAAGTTTTAATCGCAACTGACCCAGATAGAGAAGGTGAAGCCATTGCATGGCACATTGCACAAGTTCTTGGTATTGACCCTACAAGCAAGTGTCGTATCTCTTTTAACGAAATTACTGAAAAGGCAGTGCAGGCAGGGCTTAAAGAGCCACGTGAGATTGACCAAAATCTTGTTGATGCACAGCAGGCAAGGCGTGTTTTGGATAGGCTTGTTGGTTATAAACTATCTCCAATACTTTGTAAAAAAGTTCAAAGCAATTTGAGTGCAGGTAGAGTACAATCTGTAACGCTTAGACTCGTTGTTGAAAGAGATCGTGAAATTGACAATTTTAAGCCAGAAGAATATTATACTCTTTCTTGTATGGTTAAAAAACAAGTTGGAGATACTGAACCTTTTAAAACAAATTTGGTAATTAGTAAAAACAAGCGCATATCTTCAAAAGATGATATGGATAACATTGTAAAAGAAGTTCAAGCGTCTGATATAGTTGTTAAAAGTGTTAAGAAGAGCGTAACTAAATCGCATCCATATGCGCCATTTACAACGTCTACTATGCAACAAGATGCAGGAAATAAACTGGGATATTCTCTTAAAATTACATCACAAATTGCACAGGGTTTATATGAAGGTGTTGATGTTGTTGGTGAGGGTAAACTTGCACTTGTAACTTATATTAGAACAGACTCAGTACGAGTTTCGCCTGATTTTCAACTTAAAACTAAAAGTTTTATTGAGGAAAAATTTGGTAAAAGTTTTGTTCCTGAAAAATTTAATTTTTATAAAAGTAAAAAGGATGCACAGGATGCGCATGAGGCAATTCGTCCTATTTATCTTGAAAGAACTCCTGAAAGTTTAAAAGACAAAATTGGCAAAAATTATTATAGATTATATAAACTTATCTATGATAGATTTTTGGCAAGTCAAATGAGTGAGGCTACTTATAATTCACTTTCAGTTGAAATTGAAGCAGGAAAGCAAAAATTTAAAACTACGGGCAGAACCCCAATTTTTGCTGGATTTACAAAACTTTATGAAAATATTGAAAATAATGATGAAGATGATTCAGTTATGTTACTTCCTGAACTTACAGAAAATGAGAAATTAAATCTTGTTGAAGTTAAGCCAGAACAGAAGTTTACAAAACCACAGCCAAGATTTACAGAAACTAGTTTACTTCATATGATGGAAGAAAAAGGTATTGGACGTCCGTCAACTTATCCGCAATTAGTTAACGTTCTTTATACGCGTGCATATGTTGAGAAAAAAAGCAGATATATAGAATCAACATTACTTGGTAAAACAGTAGTAGATTTACTAATTAAATATTTTGAAAAGATTATGGACGTAGGATTTACTGCTGATATGGAAGACAAACTTGATGGTATTGAGTTTGGTGGTAAAGTTTGGCAAGACGTAATACGTGATTTTTATACTGATTTTGAGGGTGAAGTAAAAAATGCAATGGGTGATGGATATAAAAGCAAACTACCAGAAGAAGTGTCTGATATAAAATGTGAAAAATGCGGTGCTATGATGGTTTATAGAAATGGTAGATTTGGTAAATTTTTAGCATGTCCTAATTTCCCAACTTGCAAAAATACAAAACAAATCTTAGATATTGTTGCAGTATGCCCTAAATGTGGTGGAAATGTTGTTAGAAAACGAACAAAAAATGGAAAGTTTTTTTATGGCTGTGATAAATATCCTACTTGTGATTATATTTCTTGGGAACAGCCTGCAAATAAAAAATGCGAAAAATGTGGTGAAGAAATGATTGTAAAAACATCGGAAACTACAAAATCAATTATTTGTCCTAAGTGTCATTTTACAATTCGAGAAAAAATAGAAAACAAAAATAATGAAATTAAAACACCTACGGAAGAAAAAGATGGGGAATAAAGTAATAGTTATAGGTGGTGGACTAGCCGGATGTGAAGCGAGTTATCAACTTGCAAAGCGTGGTTATGAAGTAGACCTTTACGAAATGAAACCCGAAAAAATGTCGTCGGCCCATCATGCAAAAACGCTTGCAGAAATTGTATGTAGTAATTCTTTTAAAAGCAAACTTTTAACAACAAGTTCAGGAATGCTTAAAGCGGAACTTGAACTTTTAGGTAGCATCATTTTAAATGTTGCAAATGAATGTTCTGTTCCCGCTGGTTCGGCGCTTGCTGTTGATAGAGATGAGTTTACTATTAAAATGGACGAAATCATCCATTCTATGCCCAATATTAACGTTATTTGTTCTGAAATTGCAGAAATTCCACTTGATAGCGATGTTATAATTGCGACAGGTCCACTTACAAGTGATGCTTTGGCAAACAATCTTGAACAACTGCTTGGCGAAAAAAGTTTGTCATTTTTTGATGCTTCTGCACCAATAGTTTCAGAAGAAAGTTTGGACGATGATTTTTATTTTACACTTGACAGATATGGCAAAGGTGAAAGTGATTATATTAATTGCCCGCTTACAAAAGATGAATATGATAATTTTGTTAAGGAACTTACCACTGCCAAAAGGATTGAATTACATGAGTTTGAAAATACTGATGTTTTTGATGGATGTATGCCCATAGAAATTATGGCAAGTCGTGGACTGGAATCTCTTAGGTATGGACCAATGCGTCCAGTTGGATTGATTGACCCTAAAACAGGTAAAAGACCTTATGCAGTTGTACAACTTCGAAAAGAAAACACAAAAGGCGAATTATACAATATTGTTGGGTTTCAAACAAACTTAACATTTGGTGAACAAAAACGTGTATTTTCACTTATTCCTGCACTTAAAAATGCAGAATTTTTAAAGTATGGTGTTATGCATAGAAATACGTTTATTTGTGCACCTAAATTTTTATGTGAAGATTTTAGTTTGAAAAATCATAGGAATATTTTTATTGCCGGACAATTATCTGGTGTAGAAGGTTATATGGAAAGTACAATGAGTGGACTTATATCTGCACTTGGCATGATTGCCTTTAAAAAACACTTGCAATTTAAGCCTTTTGGTGATAAAACTATGATAGGTGCTTTGTGTAAATATCTTGTTTCTGCATCTGAAAAAGACTTTCAACCAATGAACTCGAATTTTGGATTACTTAATCCATTAGATGAATTGGTAAAAGATAAAATTAAACGAAAAGAGGCTTATTCACTTCGAGGCATCAATGAATTAAAAAATTATTTATTAACGGAGGGTAAAAAATGGCTTTAAAAGGGACTACAATAATTGCAGTTTCTAAAAATGGTAGTACAGTAGTTGCAGGTGATGGGCAAGTTACCGCTGGCGAAACTGTTATCATGAAAGGAAATGCACGTAAAGTACGTAGAATTTATAATAATAAAGTTGTTGTTGGTTTTGCGGGTTCTACCGCAGATGCTTTCACTTTGAGTGAAAAATTTGAAAAAATGTTACAAAAATATTCTGGAAATTTAATGCGTTCAGCAGTTGAACTTGCTCAACTTTGGAGAGGAGATAAAAATCTTCGCCAACTTGAAGCAATGATGATTGTTGCTGATAAAGAAAATTTGCTCATTATAACTGGTGTTGGTGATGTTATTGAACCGGAAGATGGCATTTGTGCTATTGGCTCTGGTGGTAACTATGCACTTGCAGCAGCGCGTGCGCTTGCTGCAAATACAGCACTTTCTGCTCACGAAATTGCTGAAAAATCAATGAAAATTGCTGGTGGGATTTGTATTTTTACTAATGGAAATCTTACTATTGAGGAGGTATAGTTATGGAATATTCTCCAAAACAAATAGTTTCTGAACTTAATAAATATATTATTGGACAATCTGCGGCTAAAAAGGCAGTTGCTATTGCACTTAGAAACAGATATAGAAGAAATATGCTTAGTGAAGAACTTCGTGAAGAAATTACACCTAAAAATATTATTATGCAAGGTCCAACTGGTGTTGGTAAAACTGAAATTGCACGAAGAATTGCAAAACTTGTAAAAGCACCATTTGTTAAGGTTGAAGCAACAAAATTTACTGAAATAGGATACGTTGGTCGTGATGTTGAGTCAATGATTCGTGATCTTGTTGAGGCTTCGATTAGACTTGTAAAAAATGAAAGGTTTGAAATTGTTAAAGAACATGCTGAAAAAGATGTTGATCAAAAAATCTTAAATGCACTATTTATTGCGTTAAGACCATCAAACCCAGATATTGATGAAGAATTTTATAAAAAACAATTAAGTAAGGAATACTTTGATTTAAAACATGAAGATAAACTTATTGAAATAGATATTATTGATGCTCCAAAACCTATGCAAATGATGCCGGGAATGGGCATGGAAATTAATATTTCTGA
>JAVWAR010000003.1:26349-31155 GCA_036649955.1 Clostridia bacterium
ACAAAAGAAAAAAAGAAAGAAATTTGCAGTTAAAGATGCTCGTAAACTTCTTATTCAAGAAGAAAGTGAAAAACTTATTGACATGGATAGTGTCAATGTTGAGGGGCTACGCAGAGCAGAACAAGAAGGTATTATTTTTATTGATGAAATTGATAAAATTATTGGTAAATCAGGTGGAAATAGTCCCGATGTTTCTCGTGAGGGTGTACAGAGAGATATCCTTCCTATTGTTGAAGGGTCTACTGTTGTAACTAAATATGGTCCTATAAGAACTGACTATATTTTATTTATTGCAGCAGGTTCGTTTCACTCTTCTAAGGTACAAGATTTAATTCCTGAATTACAAGGCCGTTTCCCAATTATAGTTGAACTTACCAGTTTAACAAAAGATGATTTTGCAACAATACTTACGGAAACTGAAAACTCACTTATTCTTCAATATAAGAGTTTACTTGCTGTTGATAATATCAACTTAATATTTCAAGATGATGCCATTATTGAAATGGCTAGAATTGCAGAACTTGAAAATGAAACCAGTGAAAACACTGGTGCAAGAAGACTTCATAATGTTATTGAAACACTTCTTGAAGATGTATCGTATAACGCTACTGGTGAACACCCAATGATTGATATTGTAATTGACAAAGATTATGTATCAAAACACTTGGCTGGAAGCCTAGTTGAATACGATCTTAAAAAATATATATTATAGTTGTTAGGAGAAAATTATGGTTACAAGACCAAAGGGTACAAAGGATGTTGTTCCTGCTGAAAGTTATAAATGGCAAAAAATAGAAGAAGTTGAAAAAAATGTTTTAAGACTATATGGTTTTAAAGAAATGAGAACTCCTATATTTGAGCATACTGAGTTGTTTTTAAGGTCAGTTGGTGATACAACAGATATTGTAAACAAAGAAATGTATACTTTTCTTGATAAAGGGGAGCGTAGTCTTACCCTGAAACCAGAAGGTACGTCTGGAATAGTTAGAGCATTTATAGAAAATGGTCTTGATAATGAACCTCAACCAATTAAAACATTTACTTTTACGCCATGTTTTAGATATGAGCGACCACAAGCAGGAAGACTTCGTGAACATCATCAGTGTTCAATCGAGGCTTTTGGTAGCGAAAGCGCAAAAATGGATGCTGAAATAATTGGTATGGTTAAAACAATTTTTGATAAACTAAAATTTATTAATTATAAAATTAATATAAATTCAATCGGCTGTAAAGAGTGCAGAAAAAAATATAATGAAAAACTAAAAGCATATTATGCTGATAAAATTGATTTCATGTGTGATGATTGCAAGTCAAGGCTTGAAAAAAATCCACTTAGATTGCTTGATTGTAAAGATGAAAAATGTCAGGGCTTTAAAAAAGATGCACCTAAAATTATCAATAATCTTTGTGATGATTGTGCTGAGCATTTTAATGAACTTAAAAAATATTTGGCAATAAGTGATATTCATTTCGAAATTAATCCGCTTATAGTACGAGGACTAGATTATTATAATCGTACCGTTTTTGAATTTATAACCAATGAAGATGGTGCGCTTGGTACAATTTGTGGTGGTGGCAGATATGATGGACTTGTAGAAACTCTTGGCGGTAAAAACATTCCCGCAGTTGGTGTTGGTCTTGGATTTGAACGTTTAATCAGTTTAATGGAAAAAAATGAAGTTAAAATAAAAGATAGTTCTAATTTAGATTTATATATTGCAACTGTTGACGAAAATATGCGTGATGAGGTATTTGCACTTGCCTTAAATCTTAGAGATAAAGGGGTTTCTGTTGATTATGACTTAATTGGTAGGTCATTTAAATCGGAAATGAAATATGCAAATAAAATTTCTGCAAGATACATTATTGTATTTGGTGAAACAGAATATAAAACAAAAACATTTAAAGTAAAAAATATGGCTACTTCATTTGAAAAAGAAGTAGCGCAGGATGAACTTGCAAGTTTTATTTTAAAAAACAAGTAATTATAATAAAAACAATAAAGTATAAAAAATAAAAAGAGGTATTATTACTTCTTTTTTATTTAAATTTTTAGTAAATTTGCGTAAAATCTATAAAAATACTTAAATAATTGACGTTTTTAATAAAAAAACAAACAAAATATGCAAAATGTTTATAAGTTATATTGACTTTGGTTATAATCGGTGTTATTCTAAGTTTATGTATTTTAGGAGAAAATTATGAAAGAAAGCAAAGATATAAAAAGAATTTATTTGGACAATGCAGCAACAACTCCAATTTCTAATGAAGTTTATCGCGAGATGTTAGATGTTTATCAAAATCAATTTGGTAATGCTTCAAGTTTACACTATTTCGGTAGGGAGGCTAACAATGTGATTGAAATTGCGCGTGAGAAAATTGCAAGAGCCATTGGCGCGTTCCCAAATGAAATATATTTTACTTCTGGCGGTACTGAATCTGATAACTGGGCAATTAAAGAGATTGCACACGCTAATAGAGAAAAGGGAAATCATATTATTACGTCTACTATTGAGCATCCAGCAGTTCTTGAAAGTTGTAAGCAACTTGAAAAGGAAGGCTTTGATGTAACTTATATTCCTGTTGATAAATTTGGTGTTATTAATTATGCTGAACTTGTTAAATCTATTAATTCTAAAACAATTCTTATTTCTATAATGTCTGCAAACAATGAAGTTGGAACATTACAGCCACTTCGTGCGATTGCAGAACTTGCCAAATCAAATAAAGTTTATTTTCATACTGATGCTGTTCAAGCATTTGGTAATATGGAAATTGATGTACATTCTATGGGTATTGATTTAATGAGCATTTCTGGTCATAAAATTCAAGGTCCAAAAGGCGTTGGTGTCTTGTACATTAAACGTGGTACAAAAATTGGTAGATTTATGAGCGGTGGAGAACAAGAAAAAGGTCTTCGTGGTGGTACACTTAATACTCCTGCGATTGTTGGAATGGGTAAGGCTGCTGAAATTGCAGTTCGTGACCTTGACGCGAATATTAAAGCATTAAAAAATATTAGAAAATATTTTATCCGTAAAGTAAATGAAAATATAAGAAATGTAGAAATAAATGGACATCCAGTTCAGAGGTTACCAGGAAATGCAAATCTTGCATTTGAAGGCGTTGAAGGCGAAAGTCTACTTATGATGCTTGATATTGAAGGCATTGCAGTTTCAACTGGTTCTGCTTGTGCAAGCGGTTCACTAGAACCATCACACGTAATTAAGGCTATGGGCTTAAATGATGAAGTTGCACATTCTTCAATAAGATTTTCATTCGCAAAGAATATCACTCCAAGTGAAGTAGATTATGTTGTCGAAAAACTTAGAGTCGCAGTTAAAAAACTTCGTTCAATTTCTGCTATTCGTATATATCGCAAGGAGGAAGAATAAAATGTATTCTAGTAAAGTTATAGAAATATTTAGTAAACCAAAAAATATTGGTGTAATTAAAGGTGCTAGTGGTGTTGGTAAAGTAGGAAATGCCAAGTGTGGCGATATTATGAAAATGTATATCAAAGTTGAAAACAACATTATTGTTGATGCAAAATTTCAAACATATGGATGTACTGCTGCAATAGCATCTTCATCTGTTGCTACTGAGATGATTATTGGTAAAACAATAGAGGATGCCTATCAAATCTCTAATGAGGACGTATTAAAAGTTTTGGGAGAACTTCCTAAAAATAAAATCCATTGTTCTATGCTTGCCGAAGAAGCAATACGTTCTGCCATTGACAATTATAGGGTAAAAAACGACTTGCCAACTGAAAAAACTAAAAAGAAAAACGAATCTAATTAATACGTTAAAATTAAAATATTTGAAGAAATTTCTAAAAATAGTTCAGATGGGAATAAAGAAAATATTCAATAAAAACCTAAAAACCTCATTAAATGTGAGGTTTTTGTATTTATTTTAGACTATTTTGCATATTTTCGTAAATTTGTGACATTCTAGTAATAATCGTGGAGGTGAATAATGAACGATTATTTAAAAGTTATTCTTGCATCAATGGTGTCGGGGTTTATTATTGGAGCGGTTGTTGTTACATCTAACAAAAAAGCGCAACAATTAATTAAAAACAGTACTGATGCCGTGGAAGAAAAATACAAAGAAGTGAAACAAATGGTGGAAAAACAAATTAAAGATAAAGAAAAAGATACTAAAACTAAATAAAATTGACAATAAGTAAGATTCATCTATAATATTGTAGACGAATCTTATTTTTCGTTGTATGATAAATATATGAGAAAAATTGGATTAGATATTGGAAAAGTTAGAATTGGTGTCGCACATAGTGATACCATGGGAATCATTGCTACTAGCACTGAGGTCTTTACGCGCAAATTTTTAAAAGCAGATGTAAGTTATGTCGTTCGTCTTGCCAAAGATAAAGAAGCAGATACAATCGTTGTTGGACTGCCTCTTAAAATGGATGGTACAGAAGGGCAAAGTGTTCAAATGGTTAATGACTTTGTAGAAGAACTTAAAAGACAGACAGATATTAAAGTCGTTTTGCAAGATGAACGTCTTAGTACTGTTTCTGCTCAGCGTATACTTATTGATTCTAATGTTAGGCGTGACAAACGAAAAGATGTCATTGATAAAGTGGCTGCTACAATAATTTTACAAACTTATCTTGATTCGCCTAAAAAGTAAAATAAAAAAAGTATTAAAATATGTTTGCTCAAAAATAAATCTTGTTGTATACTGAATGTATTAAATGTAAGGAGATAATTTATGGCTAATAATGATAAAAAATCTATGGTTGATGAAAAACTACCTTCATCGCTAGATCATATG
>JAVWAR010000004.1:0-2087 GCA_036649955.1 Clostridia bacterium
TCTTGCGTCAAGTGGCCATCAGTTGCTGCTGCGTAAGACGCATCCTCTGCAACACCTTGATTTGCATCACCCGACATAAATATTTTAAGTTGGCTTACGGTTGAAATTGCCTTAGATTCAGCAGAAACTACGTCACCATTATCTTGAACATTATAAGCGAATGCAAAGTCCGCATTATTTGAACGCGGGCCATTTAAAATACAGCCAAATATTGACGACAGCACAAATGTTAAACACAACATTACAACTATCATCATTGAATAAATTTTATTGTTATTTTTTAACTTTTTAATACATAAAGCGTTCATATTTACCCCACTAACTATTTTGCTTTGCATTTTGTATACAATTATTCTATTTTCTTTACGTTTAGTTTACCAAATATAATAAAATTTAACAAATACTTTTAGCACAATTTGCAAAGTTTATAATATTTCCTGTAACTTAATAGGTATTGCTTTTTATTAAAAAATGTTGTATAATTACAAAAAAGACATATGGAGAATAAGCATGGATATAATACAAACAATCGAAGATGGTGAAAATGAATTGCGCCTACTTTACATTGAACTTGTAAACTCATTTAAGCAACAAACCAAATTGGTACAAAATAAAATGAAAAGCAAATTATTGAAAAATAATTATTCTTCTTATGCAAAAGTAATTGATGATTGGACAAAACAAAATCCCGCAAGAATAGAACTTTTAAATGTTTTAATACCTTATATTTTAAAAACCACCAAACCAATAACTGGTACAGATACAACCGCTGGTGGTGGAGGTAGACTTGTTTTAACTCCATTATCTCTTAAACAAGAAGATTATATTAAACTGATTGCCGACTTGAAAATTGTTTTAGAAAAAGAAGACACACTAAATAAAAACGACAACAATGTAGTACGTGTTCAAGAACTAGAAACATTGCGTGCCGAAATTGCTCAAAAGCCAGAGCAAACAATAAAAAAACTCAATGAAGAACTTGCTCTTGCAGAGGTTATAACAAACGACCCTATAATTACCTATAAATTAAATGAAATTAACGAATGCAGTGTTGGTGATTTATTTGATTTACGCGCAAGAACTAAAATTCTGGAACACAGAGTTGAAGTTGGAAGTTTTATATCTAAAAAACCAAACAATCTCACATCTATTTATGATGAATTGTCTTTTGAAGAACTTTCATCAATAATGACGTCACCTAATTTTTCAAAACTTTCAGATAAAGAACTTATGCAAGTCTGTCAAGCAGTATCTGCTTCATACTTAAAAAAAGAAGGCGTACCACCATGTTTAGTAAGATTTGAAAATATTAAAGATAAACCAAATCAATTTACAAAAGGTTTTTACAGCCCCGCTGACGAGGAAATAGTTTTAAACAACAAATTAATAACTATGAAAAATGAATTTAAAGCAAATGGTGTTGATTCGTCATACATTGGTGCAACGTTACTTTCGACTATAATACATGAATCGCGACATAGAGTACAATTTAACAATCTTGACAAATCTGAAAAAACAGGAAATTTCGATTATGTTACAGCAATGCTACAATTTGCAAACAATGCCAATATAACAAAGTTTTCAGACTATCTTGGAGCAGTTGAAGAATTGGATGCGCGAAACGCAACGTTATGCGAACTTCAATCGCTTGCACTTGGAAGCCATGGAAATGAAACTCTAAAAGCATTTTACGAAATAGAACAAACGGAAGAAATTCATAAAAAGAAAACATTTGAAACAACTGATATAGTAAAAGCAATAAAAAAAGACAATACTAATCATACATATGATAATATATTATCAGCAATCGGTGCAGAAAAAAACAATTATAATGTTAGCAATCTTGAAAATATTAACACGTCAATGTTTGACCACTTATTTACAACAGTACCTCTTACTATAAAAGCATCTTCAACCTCTAAAACAGCGTTGCAAAATGCGCAACAAAAATATATTGAATTTGCTATTAATGGTTATTTACTTGAAAATTCACCTGCACTTACAAAAACACTTTCACCTTATCAACACAATTAAACACAAATTAAACACAAATTATCAACACAATTAAACACAAAAAAAGACTAGAA
>JAVWAR010000004.1:2097-31030 GCA_036649955.1 Clostridia bacterium
GTATTTTTTTCGTCATATAACTCTAAAAACGAATGTAATTGTCCATCTTTTCTGATTCCAGGTAGTGCATCAATGTTTACATTATGTAAACTTTTGAAAATATTCATATCAATATTATCATTTGTTTTACGAAGTTCTTCAATTAATTTTTTCATGACTTTGCGCTTTGATTCATCTTCCTTGCTTACCTCTGCAACTTTTTCTGTAAACTTACATGCACACCTTATAAATTCAAGATTATTGTATCTGACCCATGAAAGAATATCATGCTCTTTAACCATATATAATGGTCTTATAAGTTCCATGTTTTCAAAATTATCGCTATGAAGTTTAGGCATCATTGTCTTAATTTCGCTACCATAAAACATGCTTAGTAATAATGTTTCAATAACATCATCAAAATGATGACCCAGCGCTATCTTATTACAGCCAAGTTCTTTTGCTTTATTATATAAAAAACCTCTTCTCATTCTTGCACAAAGATAACACGGCGACCCACCAGTTTGACTATCTACAACTTCAAAAATATTGCTTGAAAAAATCTCTGCTGGTATATTCAAAATTTCAAGATTGCCTTTAATTTTTTCAAGAGTTTTTTCACTATACCCTGGGTTCATAACAATAAACTTCATTTCAAATTTAATTTTTCCATGACGTTGTACTTCCTGCATACATTTTGCAAGTAACATTGAATCTTTCCCACCAGAAATACAAACCGCGACATTATCTCCGTCTTCAATAAGTTTATACTCATTTAAAGCCTGAATAAATCTTTTCCAAATGTCGTTTCTAAACCGTTTAATAATACTTCTTTCTATTTCTTTATCTCTTTCCATCATCTTTCACTTTTTCAAAAACCTTTTTATATGCTGGCAATGATTTTAAAGGAATATTGAACATGTTTAGTGTCGTTACAGGAGTTAACCTATATAACCCATCCATAAGGATAGAATCCCAACCGACTATCATTCTTTTCCTTTTAATTTTTAATCTTGCCGTAATTTTTTTTGCCATTTTTACAGGGCTCATTCCAACTTTATTTGTTGCATTAATAGACTCTTGATCCTGATTTCTAAAAACATTTGTTTTGGTTGTACCCGGACAAACAAGACCCACATAAACTTGCCCACGAAGTTCTTCTCTCATAACTTCTGTGTATGCTTTTAATGCAGCCTTGCTTGCACTATATATACTATTTCCAACCATTGGAGCACAAGCAGCAGAACTTGATATATTGATTATTGCTGGATTTTTTGAATTTACTAAATGCTTAATAAATATACCACAACCATAAACTGCACCCATAAAGTTAACTTGTAAATTTTTATCAAATTCTTTGAAATTATAATTGCAAAACTTATCAAACCTTGGAAGTGCACCTGCATTATTGATAAGCATATCTACTTGATAGCCTCGCTCTTCAACAAGTTTAAGCGAATTCTCCCAATCACTTATTTTAGTAATATCAAGCAATACATAATCAAAATTGATAGATTTCTCACCAAACGAATTTTTAAACTTTATAAGTTCATTTTCATTTCTTGCACCAACAATAACAAAACAATTATATTTCTCAATAAAAAGTTTAGTTAATTCTTTACCAATTCCGCTTGTTGCACCAGTTATAAACACAGTACTATTATACAACCAATTTCTTTTCATTTTATTCCTTTATAAGACTAATTAGTTTTTGGTGCAAATTGTACTTGCTTAAAAACTCAAAATTCTTTTCTTTTTTACTTTTGTTTAAAACGCCTCTTATCATTAAATTTTTTGGTGAATGTGAAAAGTCAACAAATTCTAGTGCATCAACCGAATATCCATTATTTTCAAGTACTTCAATTCTAATTGCATCAGTCAATAATGCGGAAAACCTTTCTTTAATAAGCCCGTGGTTTAAAAATATATCAAAATCGCCACCCTTACTTATCTGTAAATTTATTTCATGCTGGCAACAGGGAACTGAAAAAATATATTTTACTTTATTCTTAATTGCATATTCAAGTGTATAGTCTGTCGCCGTGTCACATGCGTGCAACGAAATAACCATATCCACTTTACCATCGTACAATTTTCCGTTAGAAACATCATTAATATAAAAATTCAAGTTACTGTAATTGTATTTTTTCGCAATCTTGTTGCAGTTATTAACCACTTCTTCTTTTAAATCATAGCCTATAACATTTACATTAATTTGTTTTATAACCGTTAAATAATGATATAAAATAAAAGTTAAATAAGATTTACCACAACCAAAATCAAGTATTGTAAGGCTTTTCTTTTTTTCATTTTTTATTTCATCATTAATAATTTCAATAAATCTATTTATTTGTTTATATTTGTCCATTTTGTCTTTGACAATTTTATAATCTTTGGTGAAAACTCCTAAGTCAACAAGCGCCTCAATCTTATCACCTTCACATATAATATAATCTTTTTGCTTATTGTGACTTGTGTCAATATTTACATTTTGCATAGGCAATGTCTTAATTGTGCTTTTATTGTTTTTAGAAACTAGAATAGAATATGTAGCATTACTGCAAAATAAATTTATGTTTTTATAGTCTTTACAAAAATCAAGCAAATACTTTTTTATATCTGATTGTTCAATATTTTCATGAAATGCCTGCGTTTTTGTTAATTTTTCTATTTGAAAAAAAGTTTTTGTTTCCGAAACAACTTTTCTAGCATAAATTTTCTCTATTTCATTCGCATTATCTTTTTTTGAAGAAAAAACGGCTTTTATAATTTTGTCGTCTTCTATTACGTTTATTAATTCTATCAACTTTTCCATTGGCTTATTTTATCACTAAACGTATTCACTTTGCAAGCGTTTAATCATGTGAAAAATAAAAGCACTATTATTTGGTGCTTTTATTTTTTCTTAATACAAATTCATTGTGAAGAGTTTTTGCAGTTGCAACTTCTTCACTATAATTATCATGAATACTTACAACGTCAAAACCTGTCATTTTTGCTATTTCTGTAAACTCTTCAATACTGACAATTTTAAACACATGTTTTGTTTTATATATATGCTCATCTATATTATATGAAGTATACATTTTTTCTATTTGGCGAGTAGAATCATATTCCCATGTCAATACTTTTTCAACATCAGAAACAATTACTTTTTTGCCACCAAAACTTTCTTGCGGTTGAATAAGGTCTACAATTAAAATACCATTATCCACCAAATGCTTATTAATATTTCGCATTGCCAAAATTATTTGTTTTTTATTTTTCAAATGGTTTAACAATTCAAATAAACAAAGCGCTGCATCAAACTGCATTTTAAACTTAAATTTTAGGACATTACCTAGATAAACTGGTGCTTGCGTTTTTTTGCGAGCAATTTCTACCATATCGCGACTAAGGTCAACACCAATAACATTATAACCTTCTTTTATGAGCATTGACATATGTGTACCTGTTCCACAACCAATATCAATGATATTTTTTGCTTTACCAATTTTGTTTTTTATAAAAGAAACCTCTTTTGAGTAATCTTTTTTAGAAAACAAATCATCATAATAGACAGCCATATTAGTATATTCCATAATTACTCCTTGTATTGTTCCACAATAACATTCGCTTCTTTCAATATTGCTAGCGAAAATTCATCAGGGTAAGGCTTTAAATAAACAATTCTTTTTATGCCAGCATTAATAAGCATTCTTGAACAAAGTGAACATGGTTGATGCGTCACATAAATTGTGCCACCATCAACACTTAACCCAAGTTTTGCAGCCTGAATAATTGCATTTTGTTCAGCATGAACAGCATAACAAGTTTCTTGATGCGTACCACTTTCAATATTTAAGCGTTCACGAATACAATATCCTCGTTCAATACAACTAGCAACACCAGCGGGCGCTCCATTATAACCCGTTGTAAGAACTCGCCTATCTTTAACAATAACAGCGCCTACTTTGCGATTAGTTTTAAAACAACTACTCCAAGTAGACACAAGGTTTGCCATTTCCATAAAACGTTTATCCCATTTATTAACCATTACTCTTCCCTCTTTACCTATATAATAACATTAATAACAATAAGTTGCAAATAATATAATTAAAAATCAATATTCATTTTGAAAAAATAATAATATCTTGTATAATTCTTGTAGAATAACAATAAAGGAGCGTGACAACTATTTCAGATAATATAAAAGCGATAAAGCGATGGAAACAACTCGCCAATCCTTCAAAAAAATCTTTTGCCTTGCAATTAATTACAGCATGTATAACAAGTGTTGTTTATACTATTGAGCCAATTTTTGCTGCAAACGTTATTGTTGCTTTAACAAATCAAGATTTTAATATAGCATGTCTTTGGTTGGTTGGTGGATTTGCACTGCTTCTTGTAAGAACTTTATGTTGGCATATTAATTACTCTAATTATGCAAAATTGATTGGCGGAATTTATATGAACGTACAAGGCAAATTGACTGACAAAGTTCTCAAAGCACGTGATGCAAACTTTAAAGAAAACTCGCTTGAAAAAATAATCAATATAATTAGTAGCGATGTCTATGTCGTATCAGATTTTGCAGACTTCGCAGCAACTAAATTATCTAGGCTTTTCAGGGTTTTACTTACTTTCGTAATAGTTTTTTCAACCAACGCATATATTGGGCTTGTAATTTTAGCCGTATGTATAATTAATTATTTTGTAATTAACTTTTTAAACGAAAAGATATCACAAAAACAAAAAGAGCGTATTGAAGATAGAGATAGAATTTTTGAATGTTTTACAGACATTGTCAATGGCCGTGAAGTTGTGCAAGACTTAAACATTGATAATGATATGAAATCTAAATACTTAACTCAGTGTTCATCTTTTATAAATAAAACTCACAAAAAAACCATTTGGCAAAGCATACAGGATAACTGGTTCTACTCTTTTTGGAATTTAATTGTACTGGCAGTTACTTTATATCTTGTATTTACAATGTCTAAAAACCTATTGGATTTAAGCATATATTTAATTATTGTGCCTTATCTAACTTCTACTATTGAAAAGGTCAATGATTTCTATAATATCTTAGGTGATATAAAAAACACCAACGTATCAACATTGCGTATCAATACAATTCTTAATTTTACAGATAAAGAATTTATGGAGTTCGGTAAAAACTCATCGCAAGATATTACCGGCGAATTATTCTTTAATAATGTAAGTTATACAACAAGTGAATTTAAGTCAAACAACATTAATATCAAATCAAACATTGGTCAAATAACTTTAATTGAAGGAATTAAGGGCTGCGGAAAACGAAATTTATTCCATACTCTTCGCAGAATTTTAAAACCAGATAGTGGCGTTGTTACCTTTGGAAATATAAATATTTTTGATTATGATAAATCAGTATATACCCACTTAGTTTCTTATGTAACAAATAAACCATATTTCTTTAACGGCTCTATTTATGATAACTTTAAAGTTATAGAACCAAACAAAAAAAATGTTGAAGATATGTGCAAAAAACTTAATATTGACAAGTTTATAATGTCTTTACCAGAGGGATATAACACTTCTATAAATAAAAACTTAGAATTATTCAGTGATGAAAATAAGTTTATGATAGGTTTAGCGCGAGCGCTATTGACTAGTTCTAAAATAGTAATGCTTTACGGCTTTCCTGCAACACTAACCGTAGCAGAAATAAAGACAATTAAAGACATTTTACTAAAAATAAAACCCGCTAGAAATATATTAATCTTTGCAAGTAATAATATTTGTGGAGATATCAGTGATAATATTTATGAGTTTGTAAAGGGTACTGTTAAAACTGTCAAAGTTACACAACCAACACCAAAACCACAAGAAAATACTGAAATGCATTTATCTGTGAATTCAAGCCGTGATAGTCAATAGTTATGTATATTTATCTTTAATTTGGTTATACTACTAATATTAAATTAAAGGAGATAACATATGTCAAAATCTAGTGACAAAAAGCCAAAATCAACACAAAAAATAAATGCTTGTTCAAATAATATGGGCGCTCAGGCTTGTTCAAATTGTAACAAAGAACAAACTAAAAAAGTAAAATAAAAATTAAACAAATAAATAAAAAGAACGCAATAGCGTTCTTTTTATTTTTTACATTCTTTTCACTTTTCTTTTAAATAAATAGTGTGTATAATAAAATAGAACTTGGAGGAAGAGATATGGAACTAGGAGTTGTTGGCTTACCAAACGTTGGTAAAAGCACGTTATTTAATGCAATTACAAAAGCAGGTGCAGAGTGCGCTAATTATCCGTTTTGTACAATAGAACCAAATGAAGGGGTTGTTGCAGTGCCAGACGAAAGACTTACAGCACTTGGAAAACTTTATAATACAAAGAAAATAACTCCCGCTTTACTTAAATTTGTTGATATTGCCGGTCTTGTTAAAGGTGCAAGCAAAGGCGAAGGGCTTGGTAATAGATTTCTTGCATCCATTCGTGAATGTGAAGCAATAGTCCATGTTGTTAGGTGTTTTAAAGACCCAATGGTTACACACGTAGAAGGAAATATAAACCCAACAAGAGATATAGAAACTATAAATATTGAACTTGCACTTAGTGACTTAGACTCTCTTGGAAAACAAATTGAAAAGGCTCAAAAGAAACAAAAAACCGGAGATAAATCTGCACAATTTGAACTTGACATTTTAGACAGGCTTTCAAAAGTTTTAAACGAAGGTAAACCTGCAAAAATATTAAAATTTTCACCAGAAGAAAAAGCATTTGTTGACTCTTTGTTTTTAATTACTACAAAACCTGTTATATATGCTTGTAATATTGCGGAGGAAGATATTTCAAAAAATGAAGACGAAATTGCAGAAGTTCGCGAAGTAAAAGAAATTGCAAAACTTGAAAATTCCGAAGTATTAGTTATCAGTGCAAAAGTTGAGCAAGAACTTTCAGAACTTGAAGATGACGAAAAGGAAATGTTTTTAAATGAATATAATTTAAAAGAAAGTGGTCTAAATCGAATTATTAAACTTGGTTACAAGTTGCTAGGTCAAATTTCATATTTAACGGCTGGCGAAAAAGAAGTTCGAGCATGGACTATAACAAAAGGTACAAAAGCACCTGGTGCTGCTGGAAAAATTCACTCTGATTTCGAAAAAGGTTTTATTCGAGCAGAAGTAGTTCCTTATGAAAATTTAATTGAGTGTGGAAACTATGTAACAGCAAAAGAAAAAGGCAAAGTAAGAATTGAAGGTAAAGATTATGTCGTTCAAGATGGCGATGTAATGTTGTTTAGGTTCAATGTTTAAAATGTTTCTATAATCATATAAAAACAAAAAGCAGACAAAATTTTGTCTGCTTTTTATATATTCTTTATAATGATTTGGCAATCTTTAACATTTCTTTTGTACTAGCAGTTATTAATAACGGATATGACTTACCATCTGAAACATATTGAGGATTTTCTGAATCTTCATTAATTGCATAGTATACTTTTAATAATTCATTTTTTCCTTCTATTCTAAAAATTAAAGTTTTTGTTTCAATTAACCTTGTATTGCCATTTAAATTAACCAATACTTTATTGAATTTCGAATATCTAAATTCAATACATGTATGAGTTCCCTTCATTGAAGAATTCCATGCACTAGATGCACTACCACTTAAATCTTGTGAAATGCCGTAATAAACTGTATTTGTTATCCTTAACCTGTTAAAAATACTTACGTTTGTCATATTTAAAAATTCATTATATACTTTTTCATAATTACTTTTTTGATTATCATTAGAAAGTTCAATACCCGTAAGTGTTTTATTATAAACAAATATGCTATCCGGTTTTTCAAAATTAAGTTTTTGATTAATTGGTACACATAAAAAAGTAACAAAAATTACAAAAATTATGCTGATAAATGAACAAAATATTGCTATGTACTTTTTCAAAATTTTTTCCTCTTCTATTCTTTTGACTCTTTTTTAACTTTATTTTCTAGCGGTTTATTTTCTTTGTTTTCGCTTGATTTTACATCTGTTATTGTTTCATCTTGTTTTGTTTCAACAATTTTATCAGTATCATCTTTTGATTTGGTATCATTTGTTACTTGTGCATCCTTTGACTGAGCATCTTTTTTATTTTTATTGTCTATAAAAGATTCCACCTCGTCACTTGATTTACCTTCTAGTATCAAATCAACTTCATCACTATAAATTGTTTCTTTTTCAAGCAACACTTTTACCATTACTTCTAGTTTTTCTTTATTATCATTGATTATTTTTTTAGTTTTTTCTGCGGCTTTATCAATAATCTTTTTAATTTCTACATCTATAATGGCTGCATTTCTTTCACTATAAGTTACTCTTGACTGATAATCTTTACCAAGGAATAATTCACTCTGCTCACCCATATGAACAAGCCCAAGTTCATCACTCATTCCCCATTCAGTAACCATGTTTCTTGCAATCTCGCTTGCCCTTTGAAGGTCACTTGATGCACCTGTTGATACATCACTTAGGAATATGGATTCAGCCAATCTTCCACCAAGTAATATTGATATTTGGTCCATAAGTTTAGATTTTGTTATATGGGAATCATCTGTATCTGGTCGCATAACAGTATAACCTGCTGCATTTCCTCTTGGAATAATTGACACTTCATGAACAGGATCTGCATTTTTTACAAGTTTGCATACCAACGCATGTCCAGCCTCATGAATTGCAGTAATATTTTTATCTCTATCAGTTATAATACGGCTTTTCTTTTGAGGTCCCATAGTAATTTTACCAATAGCATCATTAATATCATTCATACAAACAGATTTTCTATTATCTCTAACAGCATTGATTGCGGATTCATTAAGTAAATTTTCAATATCAGCACCAGTAAATCCAGAAGTAATTCTGGCTACTTGTTTCATATCAACAAGTTTGTCTATCTTTTTATTTTTAGCATGAACTTTTAATATTTCCTCTCTACCCTTTACATCAGGAATAGGAACATAGACTTGTCTATCAAATCTGCCCGGACGTAAAAGTGCAGGATCAAGAATATCAACTCTGTTGGTTGCTGCAATTATAACAACACCTTCATTTGGTTCAAATCCATCCATTTGTACAAGTAACTGATTAAGAGTCTGTTCTCTTTCATCATTTCCACCACCCATACCAGTTCCACGTTGACGACCAATGGCATCAATTTCATCAATAAAAATTATACAAGGTTTTGCTTTTTTAGCATTTTCAAATAAATCTCTAACACGAGATGCACCCACACCTACAAAAAGTTCCATAAAATCAGAACCACTTATTGTAAAAAATGGAACGTCTGCTTCACCAGCAATCGCTTTTGCAAGAAGTGTTTTTCCTGTTCCAGGAGGACCAACTAAAAGTATTCCTTTTGGAACATGAGCGCCTATTTCCGTAAACTTCTCAGGCGTTTTTAAAAATTCAATAATTTCAGCAACTTCTTGTTTCTCTTCATCTGCACCAGCAACACTATCAAATTTTATTTTACTAGTTGCAATTCTTGCACGATTTTTAACAAAATCAAACGAACTTTTATTCGCACCCTTAATTTGCTTCGAAACAAAAACCACAAGTAATACTGTTGAGCCAATAATTAATAGCGGATACAACAAGTTTAATATTGAAAACATTTTTGTTGTTCCGGGAATGATTTGCACAGTACTTACAGGCTTTTCAGCAGGCGAACCATCTGGATTAACAGGATTGTTGTATTTCGACACTTGTTCTAAAACATCAAACTCTATTGAGTTTCTTGAATAAAACCAGCACGCTTGACCATTTTTATATGTAATAATAATTTTGTCTGAATTTAATTGTACTTTATCAACATTTCCGCTTTGCAAGTTTTTTATAAATATATTATATGATATTTTTTCTCCATTACCATTTGAAGAAATAAACCAAAATGATACACACAACAAAACAATTACCACAGCAGTAATGATTATGTTTCGTATAAGATTGGGTTTCTTATTTTGTTTAATTTTTTCTTCCATTAAAACCTCCGAATGACTATGATATATGATAACATAAATTAAAATTAATATCAATTACTTTACATATTATTTTTAGTTATGTTTTTATGACATAATTAGTTTAATTTTTATTTAATTGCATTTATCATATATAGTTATAAATATGCCCTTGATGACAAAATATATAATTATTAAAAATGTTTACAAAACACGATTATTGTTATATAATGAAAGTAATAAATAATAAGGTTTATCAAACATATGTTTGATAAAGGTGGGCAAATGAATATAGTCGATTATATTATAATAGCCATACTGATATTATGCGCGATAATTGGTTGTTACAAAGGATTTATAAAATCTTTTTTATCAGTATTTAGTGGGTTTATAAATGTTTTACTTTGTATAATTGCAACCAAACCTTTGGCTGGCTTTTTAAATAGTACCTTTGGTTTAGAAAATGCACTTTCATCATCCATTAACACCTCACTTGTAAATGGTTGTGCAGATTTCGGAACAAATATGGTTGGTCTTACCACACAGGCAGATATAAATGCTCATATTACAAATGCGTTAAATAATGGTTCAAAAAGTGGAATTGTACGTTCATTTTTGGAAGGAATTTTAAAAGTAACACCTGAGAACCTTGCAAATAGAACAAGTTTGTCAATTTCAGATATATTATCTCGTTCACTTGGAACATTCTTAACACTTGTAATTTCTTTTATTTTAGTTTTTATTGTGATAATGACTGTAAAGGTATTATTAAGTGCACTTTGTAAAAAAGTACAGAAAAGCAGTTTAAGTGTATTTGATAGAATATTGGGCTTTGTGTTTGGAATAGTTCGTGGAGGCGCGTTTGTTGTAATAGTTTTAGGTATACTTTCATTTTTTACTGAGGTTTCATTTTTAAGTGTTGTATTTAAAACTATTGATACAAGTATGATTGGTGGTTGGGCGTCCGGATATGTATTTGAATTTATGCACAAATATATAAATGTAAAAACAATTTTGCAAGCGATTGTAAATCAAATATAATGTTTCACGTGAAACATTATTAAATAAATCACAAAAATAAAAAGCACTACATAAAAAGAGTGCTTTTTTAAAATATCATTTTCTGCAAAATAGACAATAATTATGTTAAATAACGTATAAAAACATCAAAAATAGTATATATTACAATATTGCAATATTAAAAAATACATAATGTTCCACGTGAAACATTATGTATTTATTTTTGCTAAACAAATTTGTAATTAATTTACATCAATGAACTTATTAAATTGTTTCACGTGAAACAATTAATAAAAGACGCATATTCGCGTCTTTTATTTTATAACTTTGAAATTAGTTTATAAATCCTATCTAAATCATCAGAAGTATAATAATCAATATATATTCTGCCTTTCTTATCGTTGCCCAACAATGATACCTTTGTCGAAAATATATTTTGCATACTCTTTATAAAGTCTTTTAGTTCCAAACTTGGCTCAATTTTAATTTTATTCGTTCCATTTTTATTGCTATATTGTTTCATATACTTTTCAAGTTCTCTTACCGTAACTTTATTATCGCAAGCAAGGTTTGCCAATTCAATTTGAATTTTAGCATCATCAATCGCTAAAAGCGTTCTAGCATGACCTGACGACAATCTATTATCTTCAATAAGTTTGATAACTTCTACTGGTAAAGATAATAGTCTAAGTGTATTTGCAACGGCTGGACGACTTTTTCCAATCTTTTCAGCAACGTTTTCTTGTGTTAAATTGAAACTATCTATTAACTCTTTAATTGCGCGGGCAGATTCAATAGGGTTTAAGTCTTCTCTTTGTAAATTTTCAATTATTGATACTTCTTTAATTTCCTGAGAGTTATATTCTTTAACAATAGCGGGAACTGTTTTAAGACCTGCCATTCTAGCGGCCCTAAATCTTCTTTCGCCTGCAACAATAGTATATCTATCTCCATTTTTACATAATATCAAAGGTTGAATAATACCATGTTGTCTTATAGATTGAGATAACTCCATCAATGCTTTTTCATCAAATCTTTTTCGTGGTTGATTATCATTTTTATCAATTAAACCTATTGAAATTTCTTCTGGTTGGTTTACAATTTTCTCAACTTCAACAATTTTTTCAACAATAACCGGTCTATCAATAAACTTTTCAACAACTTCTGTTTTTTCTGCTTTTTCAGGCTCATCATAATTAGAAAACAAAGAATCCAAACCTCTACCTAAACTTTTTTTATTCATAATTATTGTCCCTTCTTTTTATTTTTAGTTATTTTATTATAACTCATTTCATTTCTGTCTAAAATTTCTTCCGTTAGTTTTTCATACGCGATTGCACCGGCGCAATTTTTATCATACATATAAATTGGCAATCCATGACTTGGCGCTTCTGCAATTTTTATATTTCTAGGTATTGTGGTTTTAAAAACAGTACTTGCAAAATATTTACATATTTCTTCCGCAACTTGTTGTCCTAAGTTTGACCTGCTATCACGCATAGTCAATACAACACCTTCAATAGCCAGTTGACTATTAAGCCTTTTCTTTACAAGTCTAATTGTATTCATAAGTTGGCTTAATCCTTCTAGTGCAAAAAATTCACACTGAATTGGTATACATACTGAATCACTACACGTTAACGCATTTATTGTCAACAAGCCTAATGATGGTGGACAATCAATAGTTATGAAATCATAATCATTTTTAAGCCTAGTTATAATTTTTTTAAGCACACTTTCACGATTATCCATATAAACCAATTCAACTTCAACGCCTGCAAGGTCAATATTCGCTGGAATTATTTCCAAAAGAGGAACAGGCGTTTTTAAAATGGCTTCATTTGGTTTTACACCACCAACCAACACATCATATATTGACTTAGTTCCTTTTTCCTTACTAATACCTAAACCACTTGTTGCATTGCCTTGCGGGTCAATATCTATCATTAATACCTTTTTGCCCATAAGTGCAAGATAAGATGATACATTAAGGCATGTTGTTGTTTTTCCTACGCCACCTTTTTGGTTGGCAAATGAAATAATTTTACTCATTTTATTTTTCCTTAACAATATTTATTTCATTATAGCAAATATGAAAAAGAAATGCTATTAAATATATATGAAAAAGAAAAAATGTATTTTACAAATACATTTTATACTTTTTAATTTTTACCAAGTAGTAGCAACAGAACCGTGATATCGGCAGGATTTACACCATAAATTCTTGATGCTTGCCCGACCGTCAATGGACGTATTTGCTCTAACTTTTGTATTGCTTCAATACGCAAACCATGTCTTGATGAATAATTAAAATTCTCAGGAATAACTTTATTTTCTAATTTTTGTTGTTTTTCAATGAGCACTTTTTGCATCGCCAAATAGCCTTCATATTTACATTCAATATTCACTTGATTTAATGCTTCTGTTGAATATTCATTAAAAATATTAAATTCTTCTGCTATTTTGAAAATATCAATATTACTTCTTTTAATTAAACTACTTATACTAAACCCTGTACTTACCTTTGTTTCGCCGTTTTTTAGCAAAAACTCATTAAGTCTATTTGTTGGTGGCAAAACCTTTTTAATTTCTTCTTTTATTTTTTTAATTTCTTCTTTTTTAAATAGAAAATTTTTATATCTTTTACTATCAACAAGCCCAACTTCTCTACCAATTTCCGTAAGTCGCATATCTGCGTTGTCTTGTCTTAACCATAGTCTGTATTCAGCACGTGAGGTCATCATTCTATAAGGCTCAGTCGTTCCTTTTGTACAAATATCATCAATTAAAACGCCTATATATGAATTATCTCTACTAAGAACAATCTCTTGCTTATTTTTATTATATAATGAGGCATTAATACCCGCAATTATACCCTGTGCAGCCGCCTCTTCATATCCACTTGTACCATTTATCTGCCCAGCGGTGTATAGCCCTTTAACTCTTTTATAACCCAAAGTAGGGTATAGGTCCAAAGAATCAATGCAATCATATTCAATAGCATAAGCAAAACGCATTATTTCAGCATTTTCAAGTCCAATAATTGAATTCACAATTTTATATTGCACATCATAAGGCATTGAAGTTGAAGCGCCCTGTAAATAAATTTCATCACTTCCAAGGGATTCAGGCTCTAAAAACACTTGATGTCTTTCTTTATCTTTAAATCTATCAATTTTTGTTTCAATAGACGGACAATAACGTGGACCAACTCCTTTTATCTCGCCCGAATACATAGGTGCACGATGCAAGTTTTTCAATATTACGTCTTTGGTTTCCTGTGTTGTATAGGTTAAATAACATTTACAAATATTTTTTGCTGGTTTTTTTGTTAAAAATGAAAAATTTTGAATATTTTCATCTCCGCATTGTTCTTCTATTACACTATAATTGACTGTTTTCTTATCTATTCGTGGAGGAGTTCCCGTTTTAAATCTTCTTATTTTAAAACCAAGGTTTATTAAACTTTTAGTCAATTCTGTTGCATTTTGAAATCCATTAGGACCACTATTTTTAATCCATTCACCAGTGATTGTTCGCGAATTAAGATATACTCCCGTTGCAATAACTACTGATTTTGCACCAAAACACTCCCCAGAAGTAACCTTTACTCCACAAACCTTGCCATTTTCAACAAGTATTTCGCTTGCTTCTACTTGCAAAATTTGTAAATTCTTTTGAGTTTCAAGAACATGTTTCATTGTTTCATGATATTTTTGTTTATCTATTTGTGCTCTAAGAGAATGAACAGCAGGCCCTTTGCCTAAGTTTAACATTCTTAATTGAAGAATATTTTTATCGGCAGAAATTCCCATTTGTCCGCCAAGAGCATCAATTTCGCAAACCAAATGTCCTTTACCTGTTCCGCCTATTGACGGATTACATGCAAGAAAACTAACACTATCTAAATTTAGTGTCAATAATAATGTTTTATTATTTGTTCGCGCAAGTGCAAGCGCAGATTCAACACCTGCATGACCCGCTCCAATTACTATACTATCAAATGTTTTCATTTTATTTTCCTAAGCAAAATTTCGAAAAAATTGCATCAATAATTGCTTCGCTTGCTGTATTTCCAGTAATTTCTCCAATAGATTCATATGCAAGTTTTAAGTCAATAGAGATAAGATCAAGTGTTAATGAGTCAATATTTTCAATGGCATGTTGCAAATGCTTTTGAGTTTCTTTTATAGATTCTAAATGCCTTGTATTAGTTATTATTATTGAAGATTCTTCAATATTGTTTTTAACAACATTATTATATATCATTTCTTTTAGTTGTTCAATATTAAAATTATTATTTGTACAAGTTTCTATCTGGTTGTTAAAATTTTTCTCATATTTCTTTTTATCTATTTTATTTTTAACACAAATATAGTTTTTATTTTGTATTAACTTTAAAATTAAATCATCTTTGTCATCATATTTATCAGACATATCTATTACAAACAAAATAATATCTGCTGAATTAATAAGTTTTTTTGCCTTTTCAATACCAATTTTTTCAATAAGGTCGTCCGTATCATGAATACCAGCAGTATCTACAATATTTACTCTGATACCATGCATTTGAAAACTATCTTCAACAATATCTCTTGTTGTACCGGCAACGCTTGTAACTATTGCTTTATCACTTCCTATTAAACAATTTAATAAGGAAGATTTCCCGACATTTGGCTTACCCAATATTAAAACTTTAATACCATTTTTAATAAGCCTACCTGTTTCATTTGATTTAATTAATTCTTGCAAACTATCATTTATTTTAATCAGAATTTTTTTTGATTTTTTTGAGGTTGTTTCTTCATAATCGTTTTCTGGATAATCAAAAGACACCTCTATGTCTGCAAGCATTTCCGTTAATTGTTTTTGAACAGAATTTGCCATTTTAGAAAGTTTTCCATCAAGCAGTTCATAACCGGCTCTTATTTCGGCATCAGATGTTGCATTAATCATATCTATCATGCCCTCAGTTTCAGCAAGGGTCATCTTTCCGTTTTCAAAAGCACGCATAGAAAATTCACCATTTTTTGCAAATGATGCACCATTATTTATACATTCTTGTAATACGCCTTCTGTTATTTTAGCGCCACCATGACACTGAAATTCAATTAAATCTTCACCGGTATAACTATCTGGATTTTTAAAATATACGCAAAGCGCATTTTCTTTAAAATTTTTAGTAGTAATATGTCCAACATATAATTTTCTTGCTTCAAAAGAAGAGGGATTTAAACCCTTTTTACTTTCAAATATTTTATTTGCAATTTCTAACGCTTGGTTACCAGACATTCTAACTATTGATATACCGCCTGAACCCAATGGGGTAGATATTGCTACTATTGTATTGTTTTCCATATTTCCTCACTTAATTAAAAAAGATTGCGAAAAACGCAATCTTTAATTATTATCTACCCGACTAGAAGAATTCTCATCAATGGCTATGTCATTATTTTTTGCTTCTTTTTTGTCTTTATTAGTTAATCTTTTTGGTATAATAGTTAGATAACGATTTGGTTCTTCACCTTTACTTTCTGTACTAACTCTATCATTTTTTTGAAGTTCAGTATGAATAATCATACGTTCAAAAGCATTCATTGCTTCAAGTTTAACAACTTGTTGTTCCCTAATTGCTTTTGATGCTAAACGAACTGCAAGAATTTTTAATGTTTCAACACGTCTTTCTCTATATTTTTCACAATCAATAGAAATTCTTTTGTATTCTTCTTTTGATTTTGTTTTATTAAATATTTGAGAAACCATATATTGAAGAGCATCAATAGTATCTCCACGCTTTCCTATTACTGCGCCTGCATCTTCGCCAGAAACATCTACTTTAAACCCATCTTCTGTCGTTTCAACAGTTGCAGAACAATTTATATTTAATTGTTTTAATATATTGTTCACAAGTTCTAAAATCTCAATTTCTTCGCTAGAAGATTCATTGAGTGTTATTTTTACTTTTGCCTTATCAAACAATCCACCTTCGGTCAAAATATCAATTTTAACTTTATCACGAGTGGTTTCAAGTTTATATAATCCAAGTTCTATTGCTTGGTCAACGGTTTTACCTGATGTTTCAATAGATTTCATAATTTTATCCTACTTTACTTTTTTCTTTAATTGTTTTTGTAAATATTCAACAACTTCTTCTTCTTTTTTCTTAGTCATTTTATTTACAATAAGTGTTGTCAATGTTGAAATTATAAGTGATATAATTGAACTTGACACAACATATAATCCAAATGCGGCACTGCTTGTCCAAACAAATACAACCATCATGACTGGCATTAAAACCTTCATAACAAGCATCATTGTTTTAGGTTGAGGCGTAGACGCTGTAAGTTCACTAACCGTTTTACTTTTACTCATTTTTTCTGATAACCATTGAGATAAAAAGGTAAGTACTCCCGCAAGAACAACCAATATAAAGTATCCGTTTATTCTTGAATTATCAGCAACCACACTTTTCATAACTTGATTATATTCAGTTTCTGTAATGTTGTTATAAATTTTAGTATATTCATCATTTTTTGCTGCATTTATAACACTGCCCAATTCTTTATAATTAGGAATTTGACTTTGGTTTGTATCCGCTCTCCAAATACTGCCAATCCATAACCATGAATCTTTAATATTTTTATATTCATTTTTAACTTCTTGTTCAGAAAGTGTTGTGGCATTGTTTACAATATCTTTATTTGTTTCTATTTTTATAAATTCATTTCTTAATTCAACACGTTTATCACTATTTACATCAACACCAATAGTTGTATCAAATTTTTGATAATAAACATATTGTAATTTATCGTATTGGTCTAACATTTTGTATGAAGATACAACTCTAAGACCAGTAAATATAGTTAAAAATATAACCATTGAAACAACTAAATTTAATAAAAGTGTTAAACAAGAACCCAACATATTATAATGTTCACTTTTATATAATGCTTGTGTTTGGGCTGTAACCTTTGTTTGATCATTTTTATATTTTTTTTGAATTATTGCTATTCTTGGTTGTAATTTTTGTTGCATAAGTGTAGATTTTTTTGAAGCATATTTAATATATAAATCAAGTGGTGACAATATAAGTTTTATAATAATTGTAAATAAAATAATTGTCCAACCATAATTGATAACACAATTTCCAAGTGCTAAAATAAAACTTTCCCATAACCCGCCAGGTACAGGAACTGCTGCTATCAAACTAGTTACATAAGCCATTTATAATCTCCTTTAAGATTTTCAGAAACAAAATCATCTCCGCCTTTTGAGAAAGGATTACATCTTAAAATTCTATAAAACCCTTTTGTTGTACCTTTAATTACTCCAAACTTATTAATTGATTGAAGCATATATGATGAACAAGATGGGGTATATCTGCATTTTTTTCCAAAAGCAGTGGATATATTCTTTTTATAAAATCCTATCATTTTCTCTGTAATATTATATTTTTTATTATTCATTTATAAGATTTCCCTTTTTAAGTAACTTCGTCACTGAAAAATAAATTTCTTTAAAACTAGCATTTATAATATCTTCTCGTGCAATCAATAGATAATTAAAAGAATCACTTAAATTATTTATATGCAAATTAATTGCTTCTCTAAGTTTTCTTTTATACCTTGAACGCACAACGGCATTCCCGATTTTTTTACTGACTGAAATTCCTATTTTTTTATGATTATTTTTATTCTTAACATAAATTAAAGTTACTTCTTTTGAAAAAAGTTTTTCACCTTTTTTATATAAATAACTAAATTCATAGTTTTTTTTCAGTCTGTACTCTTTTTTAATCATAAATTAACCCAGCCCTTATGCTGATAATTTTGCTCTGCCTCTGTTACGGCGTCTAGCAAGTACATTTCTTCCACCCTTTGTAGCCATACGAATTCTAAAACCATGTACTTTGTTACGATTGGCTTTTTTTGGTTGATAAGTTCCTATTTTCATGTTCATTCTCCTTTTGTTTTTATATAGAAAATAAAAAGTTTTTACTTTTTATGTTTCTTACGTGTTGGCAATATGTTTTCTTTCATTTTGACAATGTGTTTATTATATATTTAAAATAATAGTTTGTCAACAAAAATAAAAAACCTCATAGCGATATATGAGGTTTTTGTTTTATATAATTAGACAAGAATTGATAAAATTTTTATTTCTAATAAGTGAACCATAGAAAAGACCTAAAAATACTGAATTCATAAGTACAAGCGCTGTGAAATTTATAATCACAGAATTAAGTGAAATAGCCACACTTGGTATTAATGACAACAATCCTTGTAATATAATTATTAATACACTAAGCATAATCATTATTGTAAAAGTAAAAAATATTGTTGTTCTTAAATTATTTGCTTTTACATAATTTTCTTTTTTCATAAATGAAAAATATATTGATATACTAAAACATGAAATAAGATAAGATAGATATGAAGTTATTATTATATTTAACCATATATTTTCATTAAATCCAAAAACTACAAAACAATTAATAAAAATTACCATTCCAATATAATATAAATATTCAAATACTGTGGAATTTTTTAATTTTTTAACACTTTTAATAACAACACTTAAAATTAATATTATAGATGTAATAGTTATAACTACAAGTGCTTGTAAGTGATTAATAGGTTTATTTGAAATTGTTTTAAGTGGTAAAACACTAAATATTGAAAGCATTAAAAATATAAGTTCTACAATAATAATACAAAATGAAATTATATATGCAATAAAATTGTTATTTTTTTTATTCTCAGCCATTATTTTAATATCCTTACTGGTAAAATTAAATATAAAAATTCATTATTTTCAGTTGAAGTTATGGTACACGGAGCAATCGCTGATGAAAAATTAATTTTAATAAATTCATCACTTATATTTTTTGTACATTCACTAAAATATTTTGCATTGAATGCTATTGATAAATCTTTACCTTGTAATGATATTGATATATTTTCTTTAATATTACCAATATCTGATGTTGATGTAAGTGTTAATAATTTATCTTTTATTTCAAATATAACTTTATTATTTTTATCAAGCCTTGCAAGCAAACTTGCTCTTTCAAGCCCATCTTCTAATTGTCTTTTATTAATAGTAATAACTGTATCAAAAGAAGTAGGTATTACATTTTGATGATTAATAAAATCTCCATCAAGCAGTCTTGTCATAATTTTTGTATCAATAAGGTCAACCATTATATAATTTCTTTGAACATAAATTTTAACAAAATCTTCGCTATCATCAAGAATTTTAGAAATTTCAGATAAACTTCTAGCAGGAACTACAAAACCCATTTCTGCACTAACGTTTTCAATAGGTTTTTTAACAAGTGCAAGTCTAAAACCATCAATAGCAACAACAGTTAAATTATCTTTTGATACTTCAAATTTACAACCTTTTAAAATTGGTCTACTATCATCAATAGCCGCAGAAAAAATTGTTTCATTAATTATATCTCTAAGATCATTTTTCTTTATACTAAAATATTCCGGAGAAGTAATAGTTTTTAATATTGGAAATTCTTCATCATTTAAACATTGAATAAATCCTTCGGAATCTGTATATTTAATTTTAAGTAATTTATTATCACCAAGAGTTAATTCTATTTTTTCATTACTTAATTTTTTTACAAAATCAACAAAAAATTTACCAGGAACGACTGCTTCACCTTCAATTTTTACATCAGCATTAATAGTTTTTTCAATGCTAAGTTCAAGATCGGTAGCAGAAAGAATTAATCTATCATTTATAGCCTTTAATTTTATACCTTCAAGTATAGGATTAGTTGTTTTTAAAGCAGTTGCTTTTAGAACTTTCATTACAGCATCTGATAAATCTAATCCCTCACAAATTAACTTCATTTTATATCTCCTTTTCTAAACAATTATATTGTTTTATTTTAGTAGTAGTAGTAGTAGGTAGTGTTAATAAGTTTATAAGTGGTTTTCAGTGTAATAATATGTATATTACAAATGTTTATAACCTGTTTAAAATTTAAAAAAGTTATTAGTATTATTGTTTATAACTATTTACACTTAATCATTTGTCTAAGGTCATTAATTTGAACTTTTAACTTATTATTTTTCTTAATGTCTTCAATAATTTTATTTTTTGCGTATATTACAGTAGCATGGTCTTTACCAAAAATTAAACCAACTGATGCAAGAGGCATATTTAATAAATCAGTTATTAAGTACATACAAATTTGACGAGCCATTGCAATATCTTTTGTACGTTTTTTTGAAGTAAGTTCTTTTACTGAAATATTAAAATATTTTGAAACACAATCTAAAATATGACTTGAATCTGGAATATCTTCTTTTTCAGACATAAAATTTTTAAGTGCTTCGCGCGCCGTGTCCATAGTAACAATATTATTGCCCATAAGTCCAGCATAAAATACAGAACGAGATAAAAGACCTTCCATTTCACGAATATTAGTTTTAACTGCCTCCGCAATATATTCAATAACATCACGAGAAACATTATATCTTTCCAGTTCAGCCTTTTTATTTAGTATGGCAATTCTTGTTTCAATACTAGGAAAACCAATATCTGCAAGTAAACCCCATTCAAAACGAGAGCGCAATCTTTCTTCAAGCGGATTTATTTCCTTAGGTGATTTATCGCTTGAAATAATAATTTGCTTGCCGGCCTGATTAAGTTCATTAAATGTGTGAAAAAACTCTTCCTGCACACTTGTTTTATTTATAATATATTGTATATCATCAACAATTAAAACATCGGCTTTTCTGTATTTATTTCTAAAATCCGAATTTGCAGATGCTTTACTATTTTGAATTGATTCAATTAAATCATTTGTAAATTGTTCAATAGTAACATAAATTACATTAAGATTTGGTTTAGTTTTTGTAATATAATTACCTATTGCGTGCAAAATATGTGTTTTACCAAGTCCAACTCCACCATATATAAAAAGCGGATTATATTTTTCGCCAGGATTTTCAGCAACAGCCTTTGCAGCGGCAACAGCAAATTGGTTAGAACCACCAATTACAAAATTATCAAAAGTGTATTTAGGATTAAATTTAAATTTTTCTTCTGCTGATAATTCTTTGATATTTTTTTTAGGTTCGGGCAAAATTTTATCAATTTCTTTTTCTTCATCTTCATCAATAATAATTGTGATTAATTTTAATGCCGAATGAACTTCATTAAGACATTTTTCAATAATTTTTTTATAATTATTTTCAATTACACTTTTAGTACTAGCACTTTTAGTTAAAAGTACTAATGAATTTCCTTCAACACGAACGGGTTCAAGAGATTTAACCCAAACATCAAAAGATATAGCGGTTATTTCACCGGCAACTTTATCAAGTACGCTATTCCACATTTTTTCAATATCTAAATCTAAGCCGTTTTCAATTACTGAAAAATTATTGTCCATATTCAACACCTTTATTATTTTTATAAACTAATTATAACAATAAGAGTACAAATATGCAAGTAAAATACTTGTTCAATATTAATTTATTAGACTTATGTGTGTAAATATTATATACTAAGAAAGAGGAAAAGTATGTTTTTAAAGAATATCAAACTAATAAATTTTAGAAATTACGCATCTATTGATGTGGATTTTCTAAACGGAGTTAATTTAGTTTGTGGAAATAATGCGCAAGGGAAAACAAATATTGTCGAAGCAATATATATGTTGGCATTATCATCATCATTTAAAACCAGTAGAGATGCAGAAATTGTTAAAAGTGGTGAGAATGAATATTATTTACAGGCAGAAATAGAGAGTAAAGAGGGAACTAAAAAAATTAAAATTAAATATAATGGAATTAAAAAAGAATTATATTTAAATTCAGAAAAAGTTAGCAGTGTTTCTGAGTTTTTAGGTGCATTTTGTGTAGTATTATTTACGCCTGATGAAATGAAAATAATTAAAGGTTCGCCTGAAAATAGAAGAGAATTTATTGATACTGATATTTCTCAATTATCAAAAGTGTATTATGATATTACGCTAAAATATCAAAAGATATTATTTCAAAGGAACAAACTTTTAAAAACGGAACGTGATAAAAATCAAATTTTAATGCAAATATCGGCATGGGATGAACAATTTTCTAAAATTGCATCAAAAATTATTATTACACGAAGAAAATTTTTAAAAAAACTAGTGGTTTATGCTAATGAAGAATTAAAAGAATTATCCAATGGTAAGGAAACTCTTGAATTTGAGTATCTTTCTGTACTAGGTGATGATATTGAAAGTATAAGAAAAAATATAAAATCTGAATTAAATAATTCACTTTTAAAAGAAATGGAAGTTGGTTATACTATGGTTGGCCCACATCGAGATGATGTTAAGTTTTTAGTAAATGGAGTTGATGTTAGAATTTTTGGAAGTCAGGGTCAACAGCGGTCGGTTCTTCTTGCAATAAAGTTTGCAGAAATGAAAGTTTTTGAAGAAGAAATAAATGAAAAACCCGTATTGTTACTAGATGATGTTTTTTCGGAACTTGATAGTATAAGGCAAGGGAAATTATACGAAAAAATAAAAGATTTTCAAAGCATTATTACTGGCACAAAATTTAAAAATAAAATAAATTGCAATTATAAAAAAATTATTATAAAAAACTCGTTAATTAAACAAGAAAAACTTGTTTTAGTTACTTAATTAATGCAGGTAGAAACATAATTTTATTATTGTTAAAACACACTAAATTAGGTAATATTGTCTTATAGGTCATATTCTTGACTTAAATAAGCAATATTACTTTTTTTATCTCAATAAATGCCCTAAAAAGGTTTGTAATTTTTCTGTATTATGTTATAATAAATGAGTATAAAAACAAGCAATTTTTGACTTAGATTTATATATTAAAGCGAGGGAAAATATGTTAGACGAAAATAAGGTTACAAAAGAATATGATGAAGACCAAATACAGGTTTTGGAAGGGCTTGACCCTGTTAGAAAAAGACCCGGTATGTATGTTGGTACTACTGATTTAAAGGGTTTACATCATTTAATTACTGAGGTAGTTGATAATAGTATTGATGAGGCACTTGCTGGTTATTGTGACCTTATTTGTGTTGAACTTAATAAAGATGGTTCGTGTACTGTATCTGATAATGGCAGAGGTATACCTACGGGTATTCATAAGACCGAAAAGAAAAGTGCAGTTGAACTTGTACTTACAAAACTTCATGCAGGCGGTAAGTTTGGTGGAGATGGATATAAGATATCGGGAGGCTTGCACGGAGTTGGTATAAGTGTTGTAAACGCACTTTCTGAATGGTTGGAAGTTGAAGTTTGTCAGCATGGTAAAATATTCACTCAAAAATATAATAGGGGTGTTCCTCAGCATGACCTTGTTGTCACTGGTGAAACCGATAAGACTGGTACAAAAATTACATTTATGCCAGATGATGAAATTTTTGAAAGCGTTATTTTCGATTATGATCTTGTAAAAACAAGACTTCGCGAACTTGCATTTTTAAATAAAGGAATAACAATTTTAACAAAAGATTTACGTTCTGGTAAAGAAGAAAAATTGCATTATGACGGTGGTATTGTTGAGTTTGTAGAGGCGATGAATAAGGGCAAAGAAACCGTTTTTGCATCTCCTATTTATATCAATAAAGAATTAAAAGAAGGAATAATAGAAATAGCGTTCCAGTATAACGATTCATATAACGAAGTTTTTCATGCATATGCAAACAATATTAATACGGAAGAGGGCGGAACTCACGTTGATGGGTTTAGAAAATCTCTTACAAAAATTATCAATGAGTATGGATTAAAACTTAAAATTTTAAAAGAAACAGAAAAACTAACAAGCGATGATGTCAGAGAAGGACTTACTGCTGTTTTGTCTGTTAAGTTAAGAGAGCCTCAATTTGAAGGACAAACTAAAACCAAATTAGGCAATAGTGAAATGAGAAGCGCTGTTGATAAGGCTATGGTAGAAGGTTTTGGTGAGTATTTAGAAGAAAACCCAGTAAAAGCGCGTGAACTTATTTTAAAAAGTGTAACGGCACAAAGAGCGAGAGAGGCTGCTAGAAATGCGCGTGAACTTACGAGAAGAAAGGGTGTTTTAGAAACGACAACATTGCCAGGCAAACTTTCGGATTGTTCGGAAAAAGACCCTAAATTATGTGAAATATATATTGTCGAAGGTGATAGTGCGGGCGGTTCTGCAAAAATGGGACGTGACCGTAGATTTCAGGCAATTTTGCCATTGAGAGGTAAAATTCTTAATGTTGAAAAGGCAAGACTAAATAGAATACTTGAAAATGCAGAAATTAAATGTATGATAACTGCATTTGGTGGTGGTGTTGGTAATGAGTTTGATGCATCTAAATTAAGATATGACAAAATAATTACTATGACCGATGCCGATGTAGATGGAAGCCATATTAGAATTTTATTATTGACATTCTTTTATAGATATATGAGGCCACTTATTGAAGAAGGACATGTATATATTGCTCTTCCACCACTTTATAAAATAAACAAAAACAGAGTAGACCACTATTGTTATACAGAAGAAGAAAAAACCGCACTTATAAACGAAATAGGCGAAAAGGGTGCAGATATTCAAAGATATAAAGGTCTAGGTGAAATGAATCCAGAACAACTTTGGGAAACGACAATGAGTCCGGAACATAGAACGCTTATGAGAATTACAATGAAAGACGCGTTGGAAGCAGACCAAATATTTACAATTTTAATGGGTGAGAAACCTGAACTAAGAAGACAGTTTATACAAGATAATGCTAAACTTGTTGAAGACCTAGACGTGTAAGGAGAATAAAATGGCTAAGAAAAAAGATTATAGTGCTGAACATGAGAAAATAATTGACAACACTAAAATTGTACCAGTAGAAATTGACGATGAAATGAAAAAATCTTTCATGGCTTATGCTATGGCAGTTAACGTTTCACGTGCTATACCAGATGCTAGGGATGGTTTAAAACCAGTTCACAGAAGAATACTTTTTGCTCTTGGTGAGATGGGATTATATAATGATAAACCTCATAAAAAATGTGCGCGTATTGTTGGTGACGTTTTGGGTAAGTATCATCCACATGGAGATAGTTCGGTTTATGGGGCGCTTGTAAGACTTGCGCAAGACTTTTCTATCAGATATACACTAGTTGATGGTCATGGAAACTTTGGTTCGGTTGATGGTGATAGTCCCGCTGCTTATCGTTATACGGAAGCAAGGCTTTCTAAGATTTCAAATGAAATGCTTAGAGATATTGATAAAGACACTGTTGATTTTTATCCAAACTTTGATGAATCATGTCAACAGCCAAGAGTTTTGCCATCAAGATTTCCTAACCTGTTAGTTAATGGTTCAGATGGTATTGCCGTAGGTATGGCAACAAATATACCACCACATAACTTAAACGAAGTTATACGTGCTATTGTGGCTCAAATTGACAACCCTGAGATTACGATTGATGAATTAATGGAATTTATACCAGCACCAGACTATCCTACTGGTGGTACTATAATGGGTCTTTCAGCAGTTAGACAAGCATATAGAACAGGTAGAGGCGGAATAATTGTTCGTGCCAAATCTGAAATAGAAGAGGGCGAAAATAGAAACCGCATAATAATTACTGAAATTCCATATCAAGTAAATAAAGCAGAACTTATAATTTCAATAGCAAACCTTGTTAAGAATAAACGCATTGAGGGTATAAGTGATATCAAAGATGAATCTGACCGTAATGGTATGAGAATTGTCATAGATGTTAAAAAAGATTATCAAGCAAATGTAATTTTAAATACATTATATAAACATACTCAATTACAGGCGTCATTTGGAATAATATTCCTTGCGCTTGTTGAAAATGAACCAAGAATTTTAACATTGAAAGATATGCTAGAAGTATATATAAAACACCAAAAAGAAATAATTGTTCGCCGTACTAAATACGACCTAAATCGTGCAGAAGAGCGAGAACACATTATAGAAGGATTGGTAATTGCACTAGCATACATTGATGAAGTAATAAGAATAATTAAAGCATCAAAAGATAGATTTGAAGCATCAACTAATTTGCAACAGCAGTTTGTTCTTTCTGAAAAACAAGCAACTGCAATTCTTGATATGAAACTTCAAAGATTGACTTCTCTTGAAGTTGAAAAACTAAAAGAAGAATTGGAAACGCTTAAAAATTTAATTACGGAACTTAGAGGCATTTTGGCTTCTGATGAAAAAGTTAAAGAAATAATTAAATCAGAACTTACGGATATTATGACAAAGTATGGTGATGAACGTAGGTCTGTCATATCATCTGAAATGGCAGATATTGATGTTGCGGACCTTATTGAAAAACAAGATGTTGTAATATCAATGACGCATGCTGGATATATAAAACGTATTCCGGTAACTGAATACAAATCTCAAAATCGTGGTGGTCAAGGAGTTATTGCTCATAAGGCTAAGGAAGAAGATTTTGTTGAATATATATTCATTACTTCGACTCATGATGACGTCATGTTTTTCACAAATTTTGGTAAGGTTTATAGCATTAAAGGTTATGAAATTCCAGAGGGTCAAAAACAAGCAAAAGGAAGAGCAATAATTAACTTGTTACAACTTGCAGAAGGTGAAAAAGTCAATGCTGTTATTCCAATGATTGATGGAAGTGAAGGAAACTTAATCATGGCAACAAAGCGTGGTATGATTAAAAAGACTCCGCTTAGTGAGTATAAGAGTATAAGAAAGGTTGGTAAAATTGCAATCAGTCTACTTCGTGATGATGAACTAATCAGTGTTCAATTTACTAGTGGTAATGATGAAATTTTAATGGCATCAAGTGATGGTAAATGTATAAGATTTAGTGAAAAAGAGGTTCGTCCGCTTGGTCGTGATACAATGGGTGTTCGTTCAATGAGGCTTAAAGAAAATGAAAACATTGTTGATATGATAGCACTAAAAGAAGGTTATGACATTTTAACCGTTTCTGAATATGGCTTTGGTAAACGTTCAGACGTAAGTGATTATAGACTCCAAACTCGTGGAGGAAAAGGCGTTAAGGCAGGAATATTTAATGAAAAAACAGGGCTTCTAGTCAACTTAAAACAAGTTAACGAAATGGAAGACGTTATGATTATTTCAGATAATGGAACTGTTATAAGGCTAAGGGCGCGAGATATCACGAAAATTGGTAGAGATACTCAGGGGCTTAGAATTATGCGTGTTAAAGACGAAAGTAAGGTTGTTTGTGTAGCAATAGCCGATGGTTATGCAGAAGATATAGACAATCCAGAGCAAGGCATTGAAATAGAGTCAAGCGAAATTGAAACAAGTGATATTGAGCCTGCAAATAACATGGAAGGTGATTTATAAAAGAAATTTATAGAAACAAAAAAGAACAATTAATATTGTTCTTTTTTTATTAAAATTTATTTATGATAAGCAAACATTTCAAAATTACCAAATGTGTACATGAAATTATTAATAGCACCATTTGTTCTAAAAATTTCTTGATTTGTTACAGAAAAATTTATTTTAGCAGTTGTGCTTTTTGAATATACTGTGTCACTAATCATAAGTTTTGTTTTTACGGTTTTACCTTTTTGAGCATTTACTATAAAAGATTGCCTTTGTATAGGTGATTCTGATGTGCCACCTTGGTCACCATGTGTAAGATTCGAAAATGTAAAGTCAAATTGTATTTCCATGGTTTCGTTTGCAGTTATTTCAAAAGTGATATAATCAACATATATTCCATATAGCCATGAAGGATTACCTGAAAACTCAAAAGAGCAATATCTATCGGCAGGCATATGGTTTTTTATATAAGAAGGAAGTTTATTTTCACCAGATTTAACTACTCCATTTAAATAAGAATAAGTTACTTTGTTATTAAAATAAACAGACAAATCTATTGATTTGGTAGTTTTTCCGCAACCAGCAAAAAATAATGGAATTACACAAATCATGACGAG
>JAVWAR010000005.1:0-17786 GCA_036649955.1 Clostridia bacterium
ACAACAAGGAACTTGTAAACTTACACTCAACGTTAAAAATGGTATCATTGAAGAAGCGCTTGTTGAAACAATAGGTTGTTCGGGAATGACACATAGCGCGGCTATGGCGGCTGAAATTTTACCCGGAAAGACTCTTCTTGAAGCACTGAACACAGACCTTGTATGTGATGCAATCAATGTTGCAATGCGTGAACTTTTCTTGCAAATAGTTTATGGCAGAACACAATCAGCATTTTCAGAAAATGGGCTGGAAATTGGGGCAGGTCTTGAAGACTTATCCAAAGGTATGCACAGTCTGGTTGGTACTGCTTATGGTACAAAACTAAAAGGTGCAAGATATTTGAATATGGCAGAAGGATATATTACTCGCATTGGACTTGACGAAAACAAAGAAATTATCGGATATGAATATGTTTCGCTTGGCAAATTTATGGATGAAGTAAAGGCAGGCAAAGATGCCACGCAGGCTCTTAAAAATAATACAAAATTTTATGGTCGTATGAACGAGGCCGTTCAAGTTATTGACCCTAGAAAAGAATAGGAGGAAGATATGGTAAGTTTTGAAGGCAAAGAAAAAAGAATTTCAATGATTGAAAAATATCTTGCTCACTATAATATTAAAAACCTTGAAGAAGCAGAAAAAATTTGTTTGGCACACAATGTATCCGTTGGAACAGTTGTAAAATCTATACAGCCTATTTGTTTTGATAATGCCGTATGGGCATACACTCTTGGTTGCGCTATTGCAATATCTGCAAAAGCAAAAACCGCAGAAAGTGCTGCTAAATATATTGGCGAAGGTCTACAAGCCTTTTGCGTACCAGGTTCGGTTGCTGATGAACGTAAGGTTGGTATAGGTCATGGCAACCTTGCATCAATGCTTTTATCTGAAAAAGTTAAAAGTTTTTGCTTTCTTGCAGGGCATGAATCTTTTGCCGCCGCAGAGGGCGCTATTGGTATAGCACTTACCGCAAACAAAGCAAGAAAAACAAACTTGCATGTCTGTTTAAACGGGCTTGGAAAAGATGCCGCTTATATAATTTCAAGAATAAATGGTTTTACTTACGTAGAAACTGATTTTAATTATGCAACAAGTAAACTTACAATAACTAGTGAACGCGCCTTTTCAAAAGGCGAACGAAGTAAGGTTCGAGTTTATGGAGCAAGCGATGTTCGCGAAGGTGTCGCAATAATGCAATATGAAAAAGTTGACGTATCAATTACTGGCAACAGTACTAACCCTACTCGCTTTCAACACCCAGTTGCAGGAACTTACAAAAAATGGTGCTGGGAAAACAATAAAGCATATTTTTCCGTTGCCTCAGGTGGCGGAACGGGCAGAACTCTTCACCCTGATAATGTAGCAGCAGGTCCTGCATCATATGGCATGACTGATACTATGGGAAGAATGCATAGTGATGCTCAGTTTGCGGGCAGTTCATCTGTACCAGCGCACGTTGATATGATGGGATTTATAGGTATGGGCAACAATCCAATGGTTGGTGCAACCGTTGCACTTGCTGTTGCCATCACAAGTAATAATAAAAATTAAATGTATTTATAAACAATAATTTAAACAAAAAAATAGAGCAACTGCTCTATTTTTTTTAAATTAATTAAGTTGTGATTCTATACCTTTGTTGATTAAATATTGTTTATAAAGTTTCTTATTATGCTCAATAAGGTCACCAATACCGCAACCTTGAAGCAATGTAAAATACTTATTAATAAAGTCATCAATACAGGTATTATATTCTTTAAACCTTAACAACTCTGCCTTTCTATTGTTTGCAAGTTGTAGCAACTTCATCTCAATATCTTTATAGTCTTGCTTACTTATCGTTGTAGCAATTTCAAGTTTTCTAGCAACCGCCTCTCTAATCGCATCAAATGATTCTTGGCAAACTTCAAGAGTTGGGCAATCATTTGCTTTTCTAATTTTCATTTTAAGTATTTCTTCTTCCATAATAATCACCTCATAAGTTATATTTATTATAGTATACATTATTTTATAACAAGTTGCAAGTATCAAATTTAAATTACTTAATAACAATTAATTAAACCTATACTCTTTCAAACTCTTCATCGTTTTCATCGTTTTGTTTATGTTTTATATTTGTCATTTTTTGTTTTTCGGCAACTTCTGCACGTTTTTGAATTAATATTTGTTTGCAAACATCAAATTCATATAAATCAAGATATTCACCAAATAAATCTAAAAAGTTTTCTATTTCCAAAATTGTAAATTCACCATTTTTTATTTTTTCAACATCGCTGTCAATTAAAGCAGGCAAGCCATTTACCAATTCTTTATAATCAGCATCTGTAAACTTTATATCAGAAATAATATCACGCTCTTCCTCACTTAACATCATAAAATATGTTTCAAAAAGTATAATATTATTAAATGCCTCACGAGCAGATAAACATTCATCAAACTTTTTTAAGTCGTTACTCATATATATTCTCCTTACTTATTTTATTGATTATATCATAAAAATCATTTTAGTCAATATTTTTATCTACCATTTATTGGCATAGAACTTGCAATATCATCCTCACGAATATTGCGCATATCAACTTTACTACCAAGAGCAATTTTCTCTTTTGGGTTATGCATGTTAAATGCAACTGCATCATTATTATAAATGAGAGTCATTGACCCGTGCATTGAGCCAAAAGCACTAAAAACGATATGGTTCTCTGTTGTAGTAATTGCAATGTTTTGAGCATCAACAATTTTAGTTGTTCGTGGATAAAAACTTTCATAACCTATATTATTAATGTTTACAGGTAAATTTGATGGCAAATTCATAATAAGTCTTCCATCACAACTATAAACTTGCCATCTAAATGGCGCACATTCAGGTTGTGGGTTTACTTTTACACAGCAACCATTTCCAATAAATGTAAGTTTTCCGTTTGCAATATCAGATTGAGTCTGTGCCTGACCCTTTGTTACTTTATTATAAATTTCAATCAGTTTTTGTAAAAGAATATCATCTCCATAAGTTTCTTTCTTTAAAGACAATGAATATTTAAGTGGCGCTAAAATTTCACAATTCATATTAAAATCTTTTTTAAATTCCTCTTCATAAATACTATTAGCCATAAATCCTCCAATTAATTATAAGCACAATCTAACAACTTTATTATATGTTTGTTTAGTTTAACACAATACTTTATAATTGTAAATACTATAATTAAAATTTACAATATAAAAAAAATTGCCTTTCGGCAACTTTTTATCTTGTTCCAACCTCTATATGCTTAGGTAAATTAAATAGTGACCATTTACTGGTTTCACTTTCATCAGGGTAACACTTGAATACCATTCTTTCCTTAGTTATAGGATGGTTAAATTTCAGTTCAACTGCAAACAAATGTAAATCTTTTGTAATTCTTCCAGTTTTTTGATATTTAGAGTCACCATAAATTGGTGTTCCCATGCTTAACATTTGCACTCGCGCTTGATGACTTCTGCCCGTAAGTAAATGTATTTTTACAAGCGAATATCCTGTTACTTTTTCTATAACTTCATAATCAAGTTCTGCTTTTTTAGCACCTTCTGTCATCATAGGAACAGTTTCAACAGTGTTCGTTGTCGAATTTTTTTTAAGATAGTGAACAAGCCTGCCCCTATCATTTTTTGGTGCGCCAACAACTACTGCAAAATATATTTTCTCCATATCTCCGCTTGCAAGTTCTTCTGACAATCTTGATGCTGCTTTACTTGTTTTTGCAAAAACCATGACTCCGCCCGTAGGTCTATCAAGTCTATGAACAAGCCCAACAAAAACATTACCAGGTTTATTATATTTTTCTTTAATGTATTCTTTAACCATTGTAAGCATGTCTTTGTCGCCAGAAGCATCTTCTTGGCTTGGCACATTTTGAGGTTTTTTAACAACAATTATATGATTGTCTTCAAAAAGTATATCCATTATATCTCCTTAATTTCCTATAAAAATACCGCTTGTTCCACAAGGCAAAAGTATTTTTTCGCACGTATCCAAACACACTTCATATGCTTCTGTTTTACCACTAAACTGTTGCATTGTAAGTTTTAAAATATTTTCAAGCACTGTCGCGCCAAGCCCAGTTGTATAACTATTAATCAGTACAAAAAGTGGTTTATCAGTAAGAACGCGAACCGCAAGTTTAACGAAGTCAAAAAGGTCATCTTCCAGTTTCCAAACTTCATTATTTGCACCCCTACCATATGATGGAGGGTCCATAATTATTGCATCATAGCGATTGCCACGTTTAATTTCACGTTCGATAAATTTCCTGCAATCATCAACAATATATCTAACGGGTGCTGAGCCAAGATTTGAAAGTTCCATGTTCTGTTTTGCTCTATCCACCATATTTTTTGCACTGTCTACATGACACACCGAAGCCCCCGCACTTGCGCAAGCAACCGTAGCACCACCAGTATATGCAAATAAATTAAGTACCTTAATATCACGCTTAGCATTTTTAATTAAATCAATCATTATGTCCCAGTTTACCGCTTGCTCAGGAAAAAGTCCCGTATGCTTAAAGCCCATAGGCTTAATTAAAAATTTAATGTTTCGCCAAGAAATTGCCCACTCATCAGGGTAAGGTTTTAAGTTTTCCCACCTTCCTCCGCCCTTTTCATCACGATGATAATGTGCATTCAATCCTTTGGTTTTATCAAGTTGCTTGTCGCTATACCAAATAATTTGAGGGTCGGGACGAAGAAGCATAACATTGCCCCATCTTTCTAGTTTTTCTCCGTTTGACGTTGCCAGAATTTCATAATCTTTCCAGCCCTGTGCAACTTTCATTTATTGCTCCTTTAATAACACATTTAATATTAATAGTTATCTAGAATGGTTTGCATATCAATGGTGTCCGCAGTTACAACAATGCCAAGAGGCCGTTCACTATAACTTCCACTTTCGGTAATAATAACGCATGAAAGTTTACGATTTTGTTGAAAAATATAAAGTAAATTATCAACAGTAATGTTTTTATCAACAACTTCATAATGTTCAGTCGCATGATAAATATTTAAACTTTCAGCAACACTCATTGAAATAATGCTATCAGTGGAAACACCTGCAACAATTCCTTCACCAAAACAATCTACAATCATTTTACGAGTAATAACACCAATCAATTTATTGTCTTCATAGACTGGCACGTTTGAATAGCCTTGCTTAAACATTTCCATAAGTACATTGCTCAATTTCTCACTTGAATCAATAGTATAAACCTTGCGAGTCACAATACTTGACATTGCAATGGGTGGAGTTGTAATTTGCCTAACAATAGATTCAAATTTTTCAACAACCTCTTCATGCGGTTCAGCGATTGTTTCGTCAGTACTTCTATGCACGATTGCATTTCGCAAACGACCATAATCAATAATATCATCTTCATACTTTTTAATAACTGAATTAATTGGTGCGACTTTTCTTATCATATCTGAAAAGTTAAGAACACTTTTTAAACCATAAATATCCCTAAGTGATTTATCTAATCGGTTATACGCATTAATAAATCTAGCAGAATAAGTTAGTTTCTCCATAATTAATCTCCCCAATAAGCATGATATCCATACTTTTACTGATATAATAATAACACAATTAACAGTAATTGTACAATACATTTTTTAAATCAAAGCATGAAAAAAAAGAGATATTGACAATAACACACATTTAGGTATATAATAACAATATTAATTGTATAAAGAGGAAAATAAATATGGAAAAATTTAATGATGATTTTTTATCTAAATCAAATTATGCAAAACTAAAAAAACTTTCAAGTAATTGTGATTATCTTAATTTCCCAACCGTTAATGACAATCGCTTAAATGTAACTTTTGAAACCAATAAAACATATGGCTATGCGCCAGTAATTACAAACACTTGCAGTTATGATGGTTATATTGAACTTATTAGCAAGGTTTTTAATGCAGTAGAATCAAAAGTTGGCACAGAACAAGCCATTATTTTAACAAACAAAATTGTAAAGGAAGCCGTTGCAGTTGCTCACCCTATCAATTTCAAAGTTAGTGCTTTGGGAGAGCCTAGTAGCACGCTAACTTTAAAATCAATACTTGATATGGCACTTGTTTCACCAGACGGGAAAATAAGTGAAGTAAACAAACTTCGTGCATCACAATTACCAAATCTTAAAAAAGCCCGCAAAAATGATGACTCTTATCCTTGTTTTTTATTTAACGATGATAAAATTAGTGCATTTATGAAAAATGGTCAAGTTTTGCTTGCCCTAACCCACATTACAGCACAAAGTGCAGATGGTTTCCTTTCTGCTCTTGAATATATGGGTAAGAACAACAATATTGATAATCAAGAAATTTCAAATCTTATTAATATTCTTTTATCACTAAATAATTGTGACAATGAAATTTATGATAGAAACATAAGTTATTATGAAAGAAATAAAATTGCAGCATCAGTTGGAAGTGATTTATTTAATCTTGACATACAGATTGCTGAGTCACCAAAGAAAACAACAAAAATTATAGAAAAATCAGATAACCAAATTATTCTTCCTAAATTTAAAATACCAGAAACACTAAAAATTATATTGCCAAAAGAGCCTGAATGTTATCAAGAAAGTTTTTTTGATGATATGCCAGCATCTCCAAGCGTTATATGTAAAGTAAGTATTTCATCTGCTTCAAATAAATCAGTTTTGCTATCTCCAAATAACAATCATGGGTTTGATATTGAAGCACAGGATGGAGATTCTCTTGAAATTGAAACTTTCAGTAAATAATACTAAAAATATTAATATTTATAGTTAAAATTAAAAACAGCCTACAACTAGGCTGTTTTTTTAAAAAATAGTTGTAAAAACGACTAAGTTAGTATATACTATTTGTAACCGCACTAGGTGGGGTGCTAGCGGTGCCCTGTTTCCTGAAATCCGCTATATGCAGGACTGAATGTCTTTCTAGGCTTTTTTTATGGAAGGTCAGGCACTTGCAAGTGATGATGATACTAAGGTCTTATGCAATATCTCTTTGTGAACCATGTCAGAGTCTGACGACAGCAGCATTAAACAAAAACTGATATGTGCCATAAGGTTGCTTTGGAGGAGTTAACTACAAGTGTACCGTTTCGGTATTAAATGTCAAAAAAGAAAGTGCGGTTAAAAAAACGGAAGAATTCTTCCGTTTTTTTTATTATTAAATTATTAATACTCTACAATTTTAAAATTACTTTAATTCTAAAATCTTTTGTTCAGAGTCTAAATCTCTATTAATTGGCTTAAACTTTGGCCACGCATCTAGTTTATCGTCTTCCTTTCTTGGTAAAATATGAAAATGCAAATGAAAAACACTCTGCTGAGCACTAGCACCACTAGCATTTAAAATATTCACGGCAGTAAAACAACAATTTTCAGTATAATGCTTTGATATCTTTTTTACAACCTTTACTACTTCTAAAAGTAGACTTAGAGGACAATCAATAATGTTTTCATAGTGTTTCTTTGGAACAACCAAAGTATGCCCAATCACATCATTTGACACATCTAAAAATGCCAAAACATATTCATTTTCATAAATTTTTTTACAGGGAATATTTCCTTTAACAATTTCACAGAAAATACACATGTTTATACTCCACAACACGTTATTGTTTAACAAAAAGAATACTAAAAAATAGTATTCTCATGTAATAGAAAAGTGAAACTCACTTATTTCTTAATGTTTTTATTAATATATGTAACCAAATCACCAACCGTTTTAATTGATGGTATAGCCTCATCAGGAATACTAATATTAAACTCTTCTTCAAGTGACATTAAAATTTCAACCAAATCAAGAGAGTCTGCACCTAAGTCAACAGAGATGTTTGTTAGTTCGGTTATACCTTCTTCACTTGCTCCAAGTTGTTTTGATAGAATACTTTTTACTTTATCTAAAATCATAATCTTTCCTCCATATATTTTGCTCTTATATTATAAATCATTTATATACGTTTGGTCAACGTTTTTTCTACAATTTATGCAATAGCGGTTATTTGTTTTATAGTAAACGTCTTAATAATATGGTTTGCTTCACCCTTTCTTATAACTTCAAAAGTTATTGAGTCGCCTTTATTCATTTTATACATATGTTCTTCAAGACTGTATTTGTTTATAACTTTTACTGAAACTGAATTATATGAAAAAGCAATAAGTCTATCACCATTTATAATGCCTGCATTAAAAGCCTCACTACTTGCTGAAATATTTCTGATTTCAACATCGGCAACAAGTTCAGGCTTTCCAGTTATTTGATTAATAGATGCACTTGTTCGCGTTTCTTCAAGGTCAAACCCAAAGACTGGCTTGAAAAGTCTGCCTCTGTTGTTCATGATATTCATTGCAACTGAATAAGCAACATCAATGGGGATAGCATATCCCATACCTTCAACATTGATTTCTATCATCTTAGCATTTACAAGCCCAATAAGTCTGCCTCTATAATCAAATAATCCACCGCCCGAATTTCCGGGATTTACAGAAGCGTCCACTCTTATAAGTCGCATAATTCCACTATCCTCAGTATTAATAAGTTCTGCAACGTGGCTGATAACGCCTTGTGAAACAGAGATACCGCATGACTTAGGATTACCAACAATTATACACGCATCGTTTTCCGAAATTGTTGCACTGCAACCTATTTCGGCGGGCATTGCATTGCTTTCTCTATAAGTGTTTGAATTGGTCACTTTAAGCACTGCTGTATCATATGTTTGGCTAACTCCAACAAGCGTGGCAACCATAGGTTCATATGAACCATAAAGCAATACTCTATAATTGGTTTGGTTTTTAATAACATGATAATTAGTCATAATATACGCATCGCCCGCAGTTTTATCATCACCAATAATTATGCCCGAGCCTCTCGAACTCAAAGCAAAGAAATCTTCATACTCGTCACCATTTTGACCCTTGTTAGTATGACCTGCCGAAACGCAAACGGTGTTAAATAATGCCTTTGTTGCAGCATTATTCATATTTATATTGTCGGAAGGTGAAATATTGTATTTGTTATTATTTATTGTTTGATTTATTATATATTCACGATTGTAAACGTTTACAAGCATAACACCAAAAATTAAATTCGAAAGCATAAGCACAACCAACATGATTGACAAAAATGATGGTTTAAAACCCGTATATTCTTTCTTTTCATTTTTACGTGGCATTTGAGAAGCAGGGGCACTTCTGCCACCCCTTACTATTGGTGAACTATCATATGGAATTTTATTGTTTTCGTTTTTCATATTTTCCCTATTCGTTTGTATTTCTTAACCAAACTTTTGCTTTTATTTTTTGTTTATTATTTATTATGGATTAATTTTATTAGACTTAACTATCCTATAAATCAATATTCCGCCCAGCCCTGCTACCGCAATACAAACTATCACTATCATAACAATCTTACTAGATGAATCTTTATCTTGAACACCCGAACGCAGTTTAATCAAACTTGAATATTCTTTAACTTCTGCATTGTTTTTTCTTGCACTTTTAATAGTAAAAGTGACAGAGGCGTTTCCATTAGAAACTGCCTTTATTTTAATTTGACCAAGTTTATAGTCAATAGATACAACTTCTATTATGTTAGGGTCAGATGACACAACTGAAAAATTTTCACTATTAAGTTCTGTAATTGCAAGTGATTCATACTCAGGCGCAATTTCAATAATAAAAGTTTGACCAATAGGAGGTCTATTATTGTAAGCGCCAATATTGAATGCTGTAAATGCCTTCGCTGTAAAACTTGTTTCTGCAAATATATATTCCTGCACGTCCGAGTGAAAATATTTAAGCGCAAACGAATATTGTCCGCGATAATCAAGTTTTATTTTATCACCAAATCCGCGCGCAACATACTTGTCAGTGCCAGCCTCTCTATACAAAATATTGAAGTATTCACTACCTCTTAGTAAAATATTTACGTCACCAAACCAAGCATATTTAAGTCCGCTTGCAAAGGTCGGTACTGTAAGAGTATCTTCAATATAAACAAACTCTGGAATATTAAAATTAAACTTTACTGATGCAAAGCCCTGCTTTTTAATAGTTGAAACACTTTGGTTTTTTGAAGTATTTATATAGAAATTATAAAAATATTCATTGGTTGGTTTTTTTGCTGGCAATTTTGCAGTTTCAGTAATTGTAAGACTTGTAAATTGCTTAAACATTTCAGTGCCATTAATGGTTTCTGTAACAACTCCATGAGTTTCAACTACACCCAACATTGTAAGTGGCAATTCAATTAAAAACCATGCGTCTTGTTTAACACTTTCTTCGCCAGTTCTGCCAAACAACGCTAGAAGGTCTTGTTGCGAAAGCGTCCACTCTAAATAATTTTTGTCATCAATCTTTAATTTTATAGAATGCGCTGATAAATCTAGCCCTTTCGCCTCATTATACCACCAAAAATATAATGAATTTGCTTTACCAGTATTCATATCTTTTGAATAACTAGTATTACCAACTGGCAATACATTAATTGCCATATCAAACTTTTCTTTTGCAGTTCCGTTGTCATCAATCGTTGTTCTTTTTGGAGTGATAGACCTACCACCCATAAGTCCGTTTTCTTTTGTTTCATCGTACGGAGTATATAAAGAAATTTCACCACCGGTTAAAGAACTGGCAGTATTATCTGTAATGTCTTTCCCAATAAGGTCAATATTTATAGAAGGTACCGCTTCTGCAAATGCAACATTTTCAAAAAAAACAGGCATAACACAAACAAATGCTTGCAATACAACTAATAATAAAACTAAAAGTTTTTTCATTTTACTCATTTGCTTAGTTTTCCCCTTTTTTTAATATTTATAGCGTAAAATCAATTTCCTTTTCACCATTTGCACGTAAAAACTCATTCGCACGCAAGAAATGTCCACAACCTAAAAACCCCTGATATGCAGATAATGGACTTGGATGCGAGGTTTCTAGCACTAAATGAATAGGATTTGTTATAAATTCTTTTTTTCGTCTAGCATTCCCGCCCCACAGCATAAAAACTATCGGAGTAGTTTTATTGTTAAGTTCTTTAATAATGTTGTCCGTAAATTCCTGCCAACCAAATGAAGCATGTGAATTTGCCTGCCCTTCGCGAACCGTAAGAACTGTGTTAAGTAGTAAAACGCCTTGCTTTGCCCACTTGATAAGGTTTCCACTTTTAGGCATGTCCGTGCCATATTCTTGTGCTATCTCTTTAAAGATATTTTTAAGTGATGGCGGAATTTGCGTTCCATCTTGAACCGAAAAACTCACACCATGAGCCTGCCCAATCTCGTGATAAGGGTCTTGCCCTAAAATAACAACCTTAACATTGTCAAATGACGCATATTTAAAGGCATTAAAAATGTCTGCCTTTTTAGGAAAAACTCTATAACTAGCATATTCTTCCTTAACTTTTCTACCAAGAGAATCAAAGTATGGTTTTTTAAATTCTTGTTCTAAAATTATATCCCATGAGTTCCCAACTACCATAATTTCCTCGCTTTCATTTATTCTACCACAATACACGCTAACCGCCAACTTTTTTACTAAACATGCTAAAAAATAAAAGAACATTCCTGTTCTCTTATCTTTATATTTTATAATTTGGTATTATGCACTTCACTTTCTTCATCGTTGCCCTTCTTAAAGTTTAACATACGTTCCATTTGTTTTCTCATGCCCTCTTCAAAAGCCTTTTCAGAATAAGCATTATATGAAATTTCACCAACTTTTGCTTTTTCATCGTAGTACTTTGGAAATACATTACTTATCTTATTGATTCTATCATAAACATACTCAACTTCTGCGTCACATGGGCAAGCATTAGAGCCATTTCTATTCAATCTGATTTCGAAAGAATTTTCAGACTCTTTTGGCAATGAAAGAATAAACTTTGATGCTATTCCCATTAAATTGTACTCACGCAAAATTGCAATATTATCAAGGTCCGCTGAATAAATAATATTTTGAAATAAAGTTGATAACTTTTCAAAGTTATTATATCTAGTTATTTCTGAAAAAGGAGCAATATCATTAGAAATAATAATTATATCTCCATAACTTCCATTATTTTTGTCTGAGGATTCAGATAACCTTAATTCATTTTTACCAACATCTGAAAATTCAGCATTAAACGAAAGTTCTTTAAACTTTGCTGTTCTACCTAAAATATATTTAACTACATTTATTTTTGTAATAAATGCCGTTTCTATAACGTTTTTATTTTTTTCTTCATCAAAACAATAAAGTGCAAGTATGCTCATAGAACTATGTTCTATTTTATCGTCATCATTGCTTACATCATCAATACTTATAACAACAGGCACATACATTTCCTTATCAATTTTTGCATCTTTACCACTTGCAAGTAACATTTTATCCTGCACATTATATTGATATTCACTTAACGTTACTCTTGCATTTTGTACTTTTCCCATAAAAGAAACTTGGCAAAAAGACTCCCTCTTATCAAAATATAGCGGGCCTTCTTTATTTATTCCATATGAGATTGTCCCTTCAATATTCGTTATAAATGGAAGTTGTTTTAAAAAACTTTCATGTTGTTCTTGTGATATTTTATTCATAATAACCTCTAATAAATTACGTATTTAACTTATTATATCACACTCGAATACAATATTCAATATCTAATAAAATAAAGTTATAACATTGTTATATTTGCGCTACATTTTTTACAACAAAAAGGACAAATACAAATATTTGTCCTTTAAATAATCTTTTAATAGTCGCACATTCCTGAGTAGGTGTGCATTTTTTATTGGCTGATTATCTCTTACTAAACTGAGGTGATTTACGTGCCTTTTTAAGACCGTATTTCTTTCTCTCTTTCATTCTAGGGTCACGAGTTAAATAACCTGCTTCCTTGATTGCTGCTTTAAGAGTTTCATCTGCAATGACAAGCGCACGTGCAAGCCCATGACGAACTGCACCAGCCTGACCTGTAAATCCACCACCAGAAACATTTGCTGTAACATCATATTTCGTTTCAGTTCCAGTTAAAACTAGTGGTTGACGAACGATTGTTTTAAGATTTCCAAGTTGAAAATATTCTTCAATATCTTCTTTGTTAATTGTAATTTTGCCAGTACCTTCTGTGATACGAACTCTTGCGATGGCTTTCTTTCTTCTACCAGTACCCCAGTACTGAACTTTCTTCGCTACTGCTTTCTTTGCCATTATTATACCCTCTTCCCTACAATTTTAATTTCTTTTGGCATCTGTGCTTCATGTCCATGATTTGCATCTTTATAAACACGAAGTTTATGAATCATCTGTCTGCCAATAGCGTTCTTAGGAAGCATTCCACGAATTGCTTCGTAAACTGCAAAGTCAGATTTTTCTTTTAGCATTTTATCATAGCCAACTTTTTTAAGCCCACCAACATATCCTGTATGATATATATAGAACTTCTGTTCCATTTTTCTACCAGTTAGAACAATCTTGTCAGAGTTAATAACAATAACATGGTCACCACAATCTGATGAAGGGGTGAATTCTGGTTTATTTTTTCCACGAAGAATAGCGGCAACTTGACTTGCAAGTCTACCAAGAGGCATGTCAGTAGCGTCTACTAAATACCATTTTCTATCTGCTTCGGTGTAATTATTTGTCATAATTGTTTTCATATTTTTCCTTCCATTATCTTACAAAGTATTCTGTGCTATATGCAAGAAGCGAATTTGGTTCGGTCTAACGCCCATGCACCCATATGCTTTAATATTCTATTACATTTCAAGTGATAAGTCAATAAAAACTTTGAAGATTGTTAAAAGATTTTGCACTTTCGTTGTTTTTAGAGAGAATAATCAACTTTTTCAAGATAAAGTCCATAAGATGGAGCAGTTTTACCTGCTTTTGTACGATTTTGAAACTCAATAATTTCACGCATTGAGTAAGATATTTTCGCTGACGCAATATCAATCAATGTACCCACAATAATTCGCACCATATTATATAAAAAACCATTACCTGTAATTTCAAAATAATATTCATTCGGCTCCGTTTCTATAACACAGGCTGAATAAATTTCACGCACAAAATTTGTCTTACCACTACCAGACGCAACAAATGAAGCAAAATTAAATTCCCCAACAAGCGCTTGCACTTCTTCGCGCATTTTTTCTATGCTTACGTTTTCATTAATTCTAAGCGCGCGCCCTTTTTTAAGAGGCTTTTCAATCTTGCTCTTATAAAAATAATACCTATATGTTTTTCTTTTGGCTGAAAATCTAGCATCAAATTCATCATCAACTTGCTGAACTGATAAAATTTGAATAGTTTCAGGTAAAAAATGATTTAATGAACGCATAAATGTATACGTTGATGGAATATTTATCTTAGTATCAAATGACGCAACTTGACCATGTGCATGGACACCCTTATCAGTTCTACCACTTCCAGAAATTATTATATCTTCATGTAAAACCTGCTTTAAAGCCTTTTCAATTTCTGTTTGCACACAAATCATGCCCGCATGTGATTGCCAGCCATGGAACGAAGAACCATCATATTCTATTACAAGTTTATATTTCATAGGTTTATTATACCTTAGTTTAATATGTCTGTAAAGATATTATCAAATTTTTATAGTTTTTATCTTTGACGAAACATGCTAAAAGGTACTATAATAATGTATAGTATAAAAAGCAAGTAATAATAAATATAAAGGAACTTAAACATGAAAAAATGGATAACGGTTGACGGGAATACCGCAGTATCAAATATTGCATACCTTTTATCAGAACAAGCAATTATTTACCCAATAACGCCCTCATCACCAATGGCTGAAAATATTGATGAATGGCAATCAAAAGGTAAGAAAAATATTTTTGGCATGGAAACTTCTGTAACGGAAATGCAGTCAGAGGCAGGAGTTAGTGGTGCATTACATGGCGCGCTTACTACTGGAAGTTTGGCAACGACATTTACCTCTTCACAAGGTCTGCTTTTAATGCTTCCAAATATGTATAAAATAGCGGGCGAAAATCTACCTTGCGTTATTCACGTATCAGCAAGAACGGTTGCAACTCATGCTCTTTCAATTTTTGGTGACCATTCTGACGTAATGTCTGCACTGCCAACTGGGTTTTGTTTTTTAGCATCAGCATCGGTACAAGAGGCACAAGATATGGCCGTTATTGCACATATTGCCTCATTAAAAACCAGTCTTCCTTTTGTGCATTTTTTTGATGGTTTTAGAACTAGCCACGAAATAAACAAAATTGAAGAAATTAGTGAAGAAACCTTAAAGGAATTATATGACTATTCTGCAATGAATAAGTTTAAATCATCGGCACTATCAAGTTTATCACCAGTTTGCAGAGGCACAAGCCAAAATCAAGATACATATTTTCAATGCAGAGAAGCCTGCCAACCGCTTTACAGCAATGCTTTTAAAATTATTGATAATACTTTTAAAGACTTTTACAAAAAAACAGGCAGAAAGTATTCTAGTTTTGAATATATTGGTTCGCCTACTGCTGAAAATATAATTGTATGTATGGGAAGTTCAACAGAAACCACGGAAGAAACAATCAATTATTTAAATGCTCATGGCTTTTCTTATGGACTTATTAAAGTTAGACTTTTGCGTCCGTTTTCAGCAGTCAACTTTGCAAAAGTAATACCTACTTCTGCTAAAACATTAATCGTACTTGATAGAACAAAGGAAGCGGGCGCTGTTGGCGAACCGCTTTATAGAGAAATTTCAACGGCTGTTGTAGAAGAGCATCTTCACCTTAGTCTACTATCAGGTAGATATGGTCTTGCAAGCAAAGAATTTACACCTAGTATGGTTCTTGCTATATTTAAAAATGCAGAAAAAGCAAGCCCTAAAAATCATTTTACTGTTGGCATTGATGATGATGTATCCTCATCATCACTTTCAGTTACAAAACACATTTGCACACTACCAGAATCTACTCGCGAATGTAAATTTTTCGGGCTTGGCAATGATGGAACTATCAGTGCAACAAAAAGTACAATCAAAATTATTGGTGAAGAAACTGATTTATTTGTTCAAGGTTATTTTGTCTATGACAGCAAAAAATCAGGCAACATAACAATTTCGCACATGCGAGCAAGTAAAGATAAAATTCAGTCTGCTTATCTTACAGAAAATCTTGATTTTATTGCCTGCCATAATTCATCATATTTAACAAAATTTGATGTTCTAAAACACATAAATAAAAATGCAATATTTTTGTTAAATGCTCCATGGTCTGCACGTGAACTTGAACGCGAATTGCCACCGGAAGTAAAGCAAACTCTTGCAAATAATAATATTACTTTTGCGCTTATTGATGCCGGAAAACTGGCTCATGAAGTAGGACTTGGAAATAAAATAAATCTTATAATGCAGACTGCGTTTTTTGCACTTTCTGGCATTATTGAAAAGAACGAAGCAATACTGAAAATAAAAGAATTTGCTAAAACTGCATATTCAAAAAAAGGTGCAGAAGTACTTTTAAAAAACAATATTGCCATTGATAAAACCCTTTCTGCACTGCAAATAATTAGTATTCCAGAAAAGTGGAAAACAGAAACAAGTGGCGCAAAAATGAAATCCACAAGCAGTAATGACATAGTAACAGAAAATATTTTAAAGGTTTTAGCGCTTGAAGGCGACAACTTAAAAGTTTCTGCATTCTCTTCAAATGGCGAGGTTCGTACTGGAACAACCGCTCTTGAAAAAAGAGATATTTCAACAATTCTTCCCTGCTGGAATAGTTCAGCATGTATTCAATGCAATCAGTGTTCACTTGTTTGCCCACATGCTTGCCTAAGACCCACACTTACTGAACATGGTTCAGAGTTGTCGACCATGCTTGGCTCTGTAAAAGCACTTGGAATTGCCAAAAAGGATTATGCACTCGTTCTAAGCCCAAAAGATTGTACTGGTTGCGGACTTTGTGCAGGTGTTTGCCCTGCAAGAAACAAAGCCATTATAATGACAGATAAAGAAAAAATAGAAAAAGATGCTGAAAAAAAGTGGCGCGCTATACAACACCATGAAAATCCAATAATTTCTTCAAATAAGTTTACGGTAAAAAATAGCCAGTTTGAAAAACCATTGTTTGAGTTTAGTGGTGCGTGTGCAGGCTGTGGTGAAACACCTTATATTAAACTTTTAACACAATTATTTGGCGAAAAACTGGTCATTGCAAATGCGACCGGTTGTTCTTCAATTTATGGCGGTTCAAGCCCTACTTGTCCATATACGAAAAAACTTAATGGGCGCGGAACTGCTTGGTCAAATAGCCTGTTTGAAGATAATGCGGAGTTCTCTCTTGGTATGCTTCTTGGAATAGAAAAAAACGAACAAAAACTAACTGGACTTATGCAAGAAGTGGCAAAAATGAATGATAATTTATCAGCGCTTGCAAAAGTATGGCTTGATAAAAACAACCGCACAAATGAACTTGCCAGCAAAATTATATCAATAATAAAAAATTCTAGTAATGAATTATATCAAGATATTTTAGCGCTTGCACCATCACTTACAAGCCAAATTGTCTTTGCTGTTGGTGGCGATGGCTGGGCATACGATATTGGATATGGCGGTATTGACCATGTACTATCAAGTGATAAAAATGTAAACATTTTAGTACTTGATACAGAAATGTATTCAAATACTGGCGGTCAAATATCTAAATCTTCGCCAATGGGTACATGTAGTAAATTTGCAGTAAATGGTAAAACAACACACAAGAAAAATATGGGCGAAATATGTATGCTTTATCCAAACG
>JAVWAR010000005.1:17796-30372 GCA_036649955.1 Clostridia bacterium
TATCACTTGGCGGCAATATGGCACAAACAATCAAAGCATTTGAAGAGGCTGTAATTCATAATGGTCCAAGTATAATTTTTGCATATGCTCCTTGTATTAATCATGGCATTGATATGTCAAAAACCATTGAAATTGAAAAAGAAGCAGTAACTTCTTCATATTTCCCTATTTATAGATATAGTAAAGAAAGTGGATTAATTATAGATTCTCCTCAATCAAATACAAGTTATTTGGCTTTCGCAATGCAAGAATCAAGATACAAAGCACTTACTATCAAAAACCCAACAAGTGCAAATAGTTTACTATCAAATGCTGAAACATTTGCTAAAAAACGTGAAACCCGCTTGAAAAATAATTCAGTTAAAAAGTAATAACAAATAAAAAAACAACAACAAATAAGTATTAAAAAGTATTAAAAAAAGAGAAAGCATTTTTGCTTTCTCTTTATATTTTCATATTAATACTCTAAATTAAAGTTCACGAGCATCCGCTTTAACTTCTTGATAAACACCATCAACAATTTCATATTGTTTTTGTTCTCTTTGTCTTTCTCGATTAGCCTTTAAACGTTTATCCGTAGGGTTTTTATTCTCTTCATCAATAGCCCTATTCGCTTTATCAAGCATGTTTCCAATAGTTTTAAAGTACTCCAAAGATTCCTCATTTAATTTATCAGTGTTTTCTCTTATTGCATCTTCAACATCAACTCTATTATACCATTTACCATTATAAAATACTTTATTATTAGAACTCATATCGCAATCCTCTTATTTATAGATTATACCATGACAAAACTATGTTTGTCTAGTTTTATTTTAAACTTCATAATTTTTGCATAATAAATTAGAAAAATGTTATAAACTTACGTTATTTTGTGATTTCAATGATTTTCCTGCATAATAAACTTTCATTGAATTAATTATTTGTGCTACTGCACGTTCAACAGAAAAACCGGTACAATTTACTTGCAATTCAGTTGTCTTTTTCGCATACTTTATGCGCAATTCTAGTTTCTCAGTATTTGGTTTATAAAAAGCATTTAAAATTTTTGAACCATAACTTGTTTTTGATTGTTGATTTTCAAGTTTTTTCTTTGCAATATGCACATAAACAAGTAAATCATTATGCTTTAAGTTTTTCATATTGCGTTGTTTCATAACCGCACCACTTTCAAGACAAAGCACAGAATTTGTAAATGATGAAGCATACTTTAATATTGCTTTTTCTTTTTTTCTATAATACTTTTCCTTAAATTCTGTAAGTATTTGTTCAAAACTTCTAGGAATATGTTCATACTCAAATAAGTCTACCGCATTAAAATAATACATGCCAAGTTTCTCAGCCAAAAGGCAGCATAACTTTTTGTTATACTCATAGTTCATGCAAACTATTGCAATGCTTTCCTTTTGTTTGTTTTTGAGTTCAATCATTATTTACTTCCTGCTTGTTTGATTATTTTGGCAGTCTTCTTAATGGTAACGTTTCCTTTTATAAAAACAACACTGATGACAATAACCGCGTAAATTCCCAACCCTATTTGCCACCACTTTACAGCATTAAACACACTATGTTTATCATTTTCTAATGCAATCATAATATCTGAGTCATTTTTAGATATGATAATTGTTCCATTTTTGTCTGTCCTATAAATTCTGTTATATTTTTCTGTCCAACACTTTGTTTGATATAATCTGTTAATAAGTTCTGGACTAGGATGGTTATAACTGTTGCCTGCACCTACTGAGATAACTACAATTTTAGGATTTAATATTTGAATAAAATCAGTAGTTGAAGATGTTTTCGAACCATGGTGACCAGCCTTATAAACCGCACAATTAATTATCTTATTTTTGTCATTATCTTGCCTTTTTGAAAAAGATGCAACAAAATCCTTTTCTGCCATGCTTTCCGCATCACCAGTAAAAACAAAATTATCATTTTTATAATTAATAGAGATAATGGGTGAATAATCATTTGCATCTTTATAATACTTAGTCATATACCCTTCGCTATTACTTCCCTTATAACCAATAGGGTTTTTATATCCCTCAATCAATGATGGCGCGAACCAAGATATTGAATAATTTGAAGAAACAATCTCATACCCATCATAATTGGTCATAACAACTGCACTCTTATTGCTTTCACCATCAGTATAAGTTTCATTATACGCGCTGTCAATAAAATCTCTATAAGTTTGTGTAGTTACTTTATTATATTCAATATTTGGCGCATCGGCAGGTAAATTCTCAACATATAAAGATAACGGGTCACCATTATAAAGACTTCCGTCTGAGTTTGATGCAATCTGAAATGGTCTGAAAATATTTTTTACTTCAAATTCATCAAGAACCATCTTCATGCCACCAGCATGGTCGGAATCGCTATGAGTAAGCACTAAATAATCAATAATAGTAATGTTTTTATTTTTCAAATATTCTTTGACTTTGTTTTTGCTTTCAATGGTTCTGTCCCCAGCATCAATAAGCATTTTCTTGCCGTCGGGTAGTACAATAAGTGAACAATCTGCCTGACCTACATCAATATAATGCAACGAAAATGGCTCAGAATTAATTATTTTAGAACTTACTTTGTTTTCAGTTAAACTATTAATTCCTAACAAATGCTCTATTTGGTTAGCAAAGAAAAGACTAGTCACAAAAAGAATGGTTACAACTAAAATGATAACCGTTTTAGCAATTAATCTTGATTTCTTTGTAGAAGAGTTTGCCACAATTTTTTCCTTTGTTTTTTAAGTTTTGTTGATAAAAGTTTTTCAATTTCCGTCTTCATGCAAATCGCAGAATTATATCCTGCCATAATCATTTTTTCATAATCATCCATATTTGAAAACTTAAAATTTTCAGTATCAGGAAGTATACAAATATCTGCATACTCTTTTTTATATTGAACATTGCTATCAATTAAAACACCAAGCGTGCTTTTAAGTATACTTGTAATTTTAGTTTTATCAGTTCCTTTCCCGCGCAGGTGGTTAACATCAACTGCTATTACGACATCGGCACCCATTTTACGAACAACATCGGCAGGTAAATTATTTTTAAGCCCACCATCAACAAGCGTTCTATCTTTATCAAATTCAACGGGCGTAAATAGTGCAGGAACGGCACAACTGCCGGCAACAGCCTTAGATACATCTCCACTGGCAATATCACATTCTCTACCCGTCTTAATGTTCGTGCAAACGGCAGTGAAAGGTATTTCAAGTTCTGAAAACATTCTTGAAGTTCCAATAATGCTTGATAACTTTAATTCAATATTACTGCTTTTACTTGGAAACAAAATATTGCTACTATTTTTAAATTCTTTTATTTTAGAAGTTTTTATTATCTCTATCATTTGCTCACTAGTATATCCACAAGCATAGAGCGCACCAACTAAACTGCCAGCACTAGTTCCTGCAATAAAATCAGGAACAATACCCCATTCTTCAAAAGCGCGAATAACTCCAATATGACAAATACCGCGCGCACCACCGCCACCAAAAGCAACGCCAAACTTTACAGCCTTGTGTCTTTTAATTTTTACATTCTGTTGTTTTTTGTGAAAACTAAACCAGCCCATAGGTTATTCTCCTTTCAATAGTATACAGCATATCTTCATTAACCGCAAATAAAAAAAGGAAGCATAATTCTTCCTTTTAAAATGAAATAGTTATATTTTTCTAAAATTATTCAGCCTGCCCAACAAGTTTTTCAAGTTCAACAATTTCGTCAGCATAACGTTTTTTCTCACCTTCAAGATACTCACAAAGTTTTACATTTGCTTCATTTTTAACTTTATTTTTCTTAATGTAATCTTTTCCGTCAGCAATGCTACCTTTAATTTCGGCAACAAGTGCTGTAAGTTCTTCTTGCTTTTGTTTTTTGTCAGTTCCAACATCTTTAATGTTATTAACTTTATACATAACTAGGTTAAGGTTTGCAAGGTCGCCTGCTTTTTTATTAAGAAGTTTTTCATTTCTTTCAATTCTTCTTTGAGTTCTTTCAAACTTAGCAACAGCACTTTGTGCCTTATCATAATCACTCGTAATTCCATCAAGTCCTTCACGCATTTTTTCAAGGCGAACCTTATAATCAATTTCGCTTGCCTTAGCAACAGCAGGCTCTTTTGTTTTATTAACAACGGGCTTAACTTCTGCTTTTTCAGGCTTAACTTCTGTTTTTTCAGGCTTAACTTCTTCTACTTTAACTTCTTCAACATTGTCTGCTTTTACCTCAGCCTCTTTCTCAACAACCTTAGTGTTTCGTTTAGAAAGATTTTCAAGCAATGCGTCAAGTTCGTCATCAGAAATAGATTCATCATCTTTTTTTGAATCTTCAACTTCTTTTACTTCTTCTGGTTTTTTTGCGCTTTCAATAACTTTGGTTTTTTCATCAAGTGCACGAAGCATCTCATCAAGGTCAATTTCATCAGTTGACGAATTAACTTCTTTTACTTTAACTTTTTTATCCAAAGCCTTATCAAGAATTATCTCGGTAAAGAAAGCAATGGCAAATGTTAAAACAACAACCATTCCTGCAACAAGCATGCAAATAACAAATATATTCATAATTATCTCCTTTATTTGGCATTTTGCCGTTAAAATCAGTCGTGCTTTTGATAAAAGCCTTCCTGTAATTTCAAATTGGTGGAGGCGGCGGGAATCGAACCCGCGTCCAAATCAGACTGCAATTCTATTCTACGTGCGTATCTTATTTGATTGTTTCATAAACTTGCACCTAATAAGCAAAAAACAAATTTACTAGCCCTTTAATTGTAGTAAATGCCCAAAAGGCGAAAACATTTACCCTCGTTACACATCTTTGATGCCTAATATAGACCAGTAACCTTTCTATATTAAACATTTAGCGCAATTAAGCGGCTAAAGCGATAATTTTATTATCTGCGTTTAATTTATTTGTCGTTATTTATTGCAGACGACACCTGCAAACACGCTGCATGAATTACAAATCATAACCTGTCGAAACCAGTACGCCCCCATGTGGTGTGAGGGGTAAAGTTTTAAAGCCTTATTTTTTCCCTGTCAAGTTCACGTTCTATGTCCTTGTCTTTAAGACTATCGCGCTTATCAAAAAGTTGTTTGCCCTTTGCAAGAGCAATTTCCATTTTAACATAATTGCCACTAAAATAAATTTTAGTAGGGACAATCGTGTAGCCTTTAATCTTAATTTTTCTTTCAAGTTTTAGAATTTCACTTTTATTCAAAAGTAGTTTACGAGTTTTTCTAGTATCCTCAACCATTGTAGAAGTTTTTTCATAAGTTGCAATGTGCATATTTAACACAAACATCTCGTCACCCTTGATAATAACGTAACTATCTTTCAAATTACAATTACCATTTCTAAGTGATTTAACTTCACTACCTTTAAGGACAATTCCCGCTTCATACTTTTCTTCAATAAAGTATTCGTGAAATGCTTTTCTATTATCTGCAATCAATTTCATAAAACACCTAAATTATATCACACCTTTTAATAAATTTCAAGATGGTTTTCAAATTAAAACCATCAAAATGCTCTTTTTTGCATATAAAATGCACTTATTTACCTATTTTTTGCATATTTTCGGTATTTGCAGGCACAAAATTGATGCGTCTTAACAATAAATCTACACTTTCTGCCTTAACTGTTATCTTATCACCCAATTTAAATGAGTTTTTCTTACCAATAATTGCAAAACGCTTTTCATCAAACTGATAATGGTCATCAGGTAAATATTCTTTTAATATCATGCCCTCAATAGTATTTTCAAGCGCAACAAAAATTCCCGCTTCAACAACACCTGAAATTCTAGCCTCGTAAACTTCGCCAATATGCTTAACCATATACTCAGTCTTTTTAAGGTCATCAACTGCCCTTTCGGCTTCATCCGCCTTGCGTTCAGTTACACTTGCCTGCTCACTTGCAGATACCGCTAACGCTTCAAAATTTTTGATAGTGCTTGCGCTAATTTGATTGTGTATCATGAGTTTTAGCATACGATGAACAAACACGTCTGAGTACCTTCTAATAGGTGCAGTAAAGTGACAATAATCTTTTAATGCCAAACCAAAGTGACCAAGGTTATCAGGCGAATAAATTGCCTTTTGCATGCTTCTCAACATGACCATTGAAACCATTGGAGAATATTCTTCATCTTTTATTTTCAAAAGCAATGCTTGTAAATCTTTTGGTTGAACATTATTTACGTCAACATTAAGCGAAACATGAAATGCCGAAATAAAATCAACAAATGCCCTCATTTTTTCAGGAGTTGGATTACCATGTACACGATATACAAAAGGTAATTGTAATTTTGATACATGCTTAGCAACAATCTCATTTGCAAGAATCATAAATTGTTCAATTATTCGGTCTGAAATTCCACGCTCTTTTTTAAGAACATCAAGCACTTCATAGTTTTCATCAAGTTTAAAATAAGTTTCAGGTAAATCAAAATCAAGATTGCCCTCTGCATTTCTTCTGTCAATTAATATATGCGCAAGTTCTTCCATCATTTTACACATAGGTACAAGTTCTTTGTATTTTGATGTAGTTTCTGCGTCATTTTCAAGAATTTTAGTCACAAGAGTATATGTCATGCGCTTTGCCGAACGCATAACACTTTCATAAATATCATAATTGCAAATTTTACCTTGCTTGTCAACTTCAATGTCAACACTTAACGTAAGTTTGTCTGTATTCTCATTTAAAGAACAAACGTCATTAGAAAGTTCCACAGGCAACATTGGAAGCACCATATCAGGGAAGTAAACGCTTGTTCCGCGCCTGAAAGCCTCTCCATCTAAGAGTGACCCCGCTTTTACATAGTTCGCCACGTCGGCAATGTGTACGCCCAATAAGAAGTTGCCAGACTTTGTCTTTTCAATGCTTATAGCATCGTCAAAATCTCTTGCATCTTCTCCATCAATAGTGATAATTTGTTTGTGTCTTAAATCTCTTCTGTGTTCAAAGTCTTTACTTGTTGGAAGAACGGCTACTTTTTTAGCCTCAGCAATAACAGACTCTGGAAATTCTTCTATAAGTCCAAAACTTCTTACTACTGAAAGTGTTGACACCTTAAAAGATTTAGCGTCACCTAAAATTTCTATTATTTTACCTTGTGCCATAGTTGTTCTTGAAGGATAATCAGTAATTTCAACAACAACTTTAAAGCCTGTTGGCGCGTTCATTGCATTTTGTCTTTGAATAAATACACTTTCTGCAAAACGTACATCATCAGGAATTACAAGCACACCAGCGGTGGTAATTGAAACAGTGCCGACAATAGTTTTAACACCACGTTCAACAATTTTAATTATCTCACCTTGCAATCTTTGACCCTTTCCATTTCCACTTTTTCTTCTACTAGTAATTCTTACAAGTACCGTATCCGAATGCACAGCAAAATTAAGGTCACGTTCTTGAATCATAACGTCCTCAGGAATCTCAGAAGAACGGACAAAAGCATAACCTTGACTCGTCCCCATAACGACACCTTTGATTGTTGAAATCTCGCGCTCGCCTTTAAAGTTTTTAGGTTTATACCCGCTCTCAGTCTTTTTACGAGAGTCGCGTTTTTCCCATTTTTTACCGGTTGAATTATAAGACATTTTTTCTCCTTTAAACATGAATTTTTTTAATAAGTGTTGGCTTAAATTTTTTGTGTTTAAATATCAGTACAACGCACATAGCACCAATCGCCGTTGCAGTGCTTGTCACCGTTGGCCATAGTGGTAAATATGAAAATGCAATAATGTTTACAATAAACATTATAACAGCAAGCCAAGATAAATGTATAGCATTTTTAAAATATTTGAAATCACGAATTTTTGATGATAAAGTTAGAATGTTTGCAACAAGCGAAAATCCCATTACAATAAATGGAAATACATACGCAACGCTCCAACCAAAAGTTGTTTTAAATAAATAGAAATTCCACGCATCTATAAATATAACAAGTATGCTTGCAAAAAAGGCAATGCGTGAAAAACTTTTCAAATAATTGCCACCGCTATAAAAGGGTTTGAAAAATATTTCAAACAGACACCATGATGAAACAAGAACATATCCGCTCCAAAATAAATTATTTGGAAATACAACGTTTACAAAAGCAGATATCATTGCAATAATTATAAAGAAATTGCGAACAACTTTAACCCACATATCAATTTTGGGTTTGCGTGTGTTGTATAACGGGAATGAACTATCACATAACTTAATAGGCTTATCACCTAACACATATTTTCCACATAACGGACAATTTGATAAGTCAGATGAAACATTAACAGAACATGACGAACAAAAATTATCTTCCATAAATGTCCCTCCTATCAGATTCAACTCTTAAATTTGCACCATCTGCCGCCAAAAATCTGCAAAAGTCTTTTTCAAGAAATCTTTCCTTTATTCTAGAATTGATTGAAATTACAAGTTTGTTATTAAACGCAATAGCGCCAACACCCTTGGCATTGTATTTTGGTCTACCCAAATTTACTTCATAACGATTTATATATTTATTGAATTCAGGAGGTGCTTTAACAACACCTAAGTTTGAAACTGCAAGTGTATAGAAATCTTCGCCAAGCAATTTAAAACCCATGCCAATAAAAATACTCTTAATAAATAGTGGCAAATATTTTACATACCACGCTTTCTGAATATTCATGTTAGAATTGATATTCTTTTCAAGATAGTCTGCATTAATTTTGGCAAAGCCTTCTTTAAAAACAGCAACAACATCATCAAAAGTATATTCCTTCTTAGCATCAATATCTATATTTATATAAGAAGAAAAATTTCTAAGTGTTTCAGTTTTAAAAAACGACCTTAAATCAATAGGCAAACTCAATTTAATTGGCCTCTTCGCACCTTTGTTGCGCTGATAAAGAACATAAGCAAAAACACTTACCATATAAAGATATAATTTTGTTCCATGTTTTTCTGCGCATCTCTTAATGTCGTCAGTTAAAACCTCAATATATGTAGTTCCGCCCATGCCCTCAGGCTCTTCCGTGCCTTTAATTTTAAATGCCTTTTTCTCTTTATGAGGATTGGATTTTTTATCATTTGCATAGACCGAAAAGGCATCTTCCGTTTCCTCAGGTGAAGGAAGGTCATGCGGATTTAAACAACCTTGCATGCCAGTAACAACTTTGCCTTGCAAGACAAAATACTCTCTAATAAGAGAATTGAAAAAGGTCATTGCAGCCCTACCATCACCAAGCGCATGGAATGCTTCAAGAGAAATACGTTTGCCACTATAAATTATTCTAAATAAGTGTTCGCCCGTCCAAAGAGAAAATTTTTCACAAGGGAATTCTTTTTCTTCCATAACTTTTGGCACAGTGAGCATTTGGTCAAAATAATACCAAAACAAACCACGTTTTAAAGTGACGTTAAAGGTCGGAAATCTGGGCATAACAACTTCCAATGCTTTTTGTAAAACTACTGAATCAACTTCTTCATTTAAAAGCACAGCAATTCTATAAACAAATGTCCAGTCTTTTCCACCAGAGGCAGGATATACATTTGCCGCGTTATCAAGTTTAAACCAATTACTTATAATTTGTAATCTTTTATTTTCTTTTTCATCTGATGCTTTCTTTTCTTCGGCTTTTTGCATTTTTTTAAGCAATTTAAGTTCTTTATTAATATTTTTTCTTTCGTTTTTTCCAAGCATCTGTTGCATTTTAATTAATTCATTTTTATCTTGCGAAGATAGACCCTCAATCTCAGAGAGCGTTAATTGTACTTCGTTATTTTTTTTATTTTTATTTTTCATACACATCCTAGTACACATTTTTAAAACTACATTACCTTATTAAATGAAATCAATCACATAATAACTTTATAATTTATTGACATTGCTTTATCAAAATTATCATATTTGAAAATATTTTTATAATAATTTTATATCTTAGTTTAACAAATTCACGACAAAATGTACAATAATTTAGCGCAATAATAAAAAAGTATAGAAATCTATACTTTTTAAAAAATTAAAAAAACATTATTTATTATTATTTTCATCATCTATTTCATTTTTATAACTATTTGCGGGAGCATTATAATATGATTTATTCATTTCTAAAATAATTGCTCTTGTGGTACAAGATTTTTTTATCAATTCATCCAGATTCTGATGAAACACATCTTCGGAATTTATATCGTTAATCAAAAACTTTTCCTTTTGAGTCCTTTCCTCAGCACGTTTTTCTAGTTCTTCTTCAAACAAATCTTCAAACTGTAATCTATAAATATTTTTTGCCTCACATTCAAGTTTCTGTTCATTAAATAATTTTGAAGCATTTTCAATATTATCACGCACAAATTCAATGTCTTTTGCAAAATATTCAGCCATTGCACCCGAAGAATAAACTCTATTAAATATGTTGATATATTCATGAGCAATATGTGATAATGGATAAAAATATTTAACGTTCATGTCATCTTCTTGAATTGCCTCTATATACATTTTTAAGTAAGTTTTTTTATTTTTTACTTCATTACGATATTTTTTAGCAATACGTGGATATTTTTGTAAATAATATCTTTCGTCATTAAATTCATTCTTAGTTCCCCATAGCCTCTTATATTCTTCACATTCAGTGTCAAATATTTTAGCATAACTCCATAATCTGTCAACTTTTAAACGTGCTATGCGCCTAGCCTTAGAATAAAAAGTTATATATTGCTCTGGTGATTTAACCATACCATTAATTTCTTCATATAATTTTTCAGAGTGTTTCACTTCAAAATATCTTGCGCCCAATTCTTCTGGCGAGAAGAAGTATGTTTCCATACTTTCAGTACCCTGCATAAATAAATTTTTACCAAAAGCAGGAGATACGGCGTTATGAATTTTTTGTAAACTTACAAGATAATCTCTAAATAACGCATCACTAGAATTGTCACTTATATCATAGCCCAGTGTGCGTTTTAATTGTAAAGCATGTTCAAGTTCGTGATATAAATAAGAAACCAATGTTTTAGCATTGTTTGAAATTTTTTCATCAATATCACAAAATTCAGAAATATAAATGGTGTTTGAAATTGAACAAAAAAATGCCGTAGTCCAAATATCGTTCATTTTCTTACATGAATCTTTAAGAACAATTTTTACATCATTTATTTTATATCTATCACAAAACCTATTTGATAATTCCTGCAATGCTGTGTGTTTTATTGAACTACCGCTGTATGAATTATCAAGAAGTTCATACAATTCTTTATTTGTAGAAAAATCTGCGCCAGTTTGAAAAATGCCACGTTTACGTTGAAGTGAATAAAAGTAACGTACACGTTCATCAACCATTGCGCCATCAACTTCAAGTAGTTTTACATTATATTCATCATTATTGCTATCATTAATTTTAAGCCTGCATTTATTTAAAATGACACTTTTTCTAATTTTTTTAAGTGTTTCATAGTTATATTTTTGTCCTAAATAACTTCGCATAATTTCTCCCAATCATTTTTTGACTTATGTTTTCAATTATAACATTACTTTTTATATTTTTCAATACTTAATCTAAACTATTTTTTAATTATCAAGTATATTATAAAATGATTCTGTAATTAAAATAAAATGCAAACAAAAAAACACTCGTTCGAGTGCCTTTTCATTATATAATTAAAAAATATTTTAATATTATACAAGTTCAATAATTGCAAGTTGAGCATTATCTCCACGTCTAACAGAAGTTTTAATAACTCTTGTATATCCACCTTTTTGTCCAAGTTCTTCCGCTCTACGGGCATACTTAGGTGCATATTCATCAAACATTTTTTCAATTAGTGGGTGTTTAATACTTCCAACTCTTGTAGCAAAAGCATCAGGTTTTTCACCTTTGGCTTTTTGTTCTTGCCTATCTTCTAGAAGTGCAAGAAGTTTTCTACGTGCAGTAAGTTTTTTGGTTCCATCCTTAGAAATGGTAACTTTTTTCTCTTTACCTTTTGCATCTTTTGAAACTGTTTCATCAGTAACAACGTCTTCATAAGCGTTAAGAGCAATAGTTATACATTTTTCAGCATATCTACCAACTTGTTTAGCACGGTCAAAAGTAGTTTCAATTCTACCAAACCATAAAAGGTCACTTGCTTGTCCAGCAATTAGTGCAAGTCTTTGGTCAGTAGATTTTCCTAATTTTTGTGTATTCATAACTTTTCCTTACTCCTTATTTCCTACTCTTCTTTACCTTGAAGAGATAGTCCCATGTCTAGAAGTTTATGTATAACTTCATCAAGAGATTTTCTTCCAAGATTTTTAACTTTTAACATGTCATCTTCACTTTTCTTAATAAGATCTTCAATAGTGTTGATATTTGCTCTTTTTAAGCAGTTATAAGAACGTACAGAAAGATCCATATCTTCAATACTCATTTCAAGAAGTTTATGAACTTTATCTTCTTCTCTACTAACTAGAAGAGAAGATTTTTTCATATCTTCAACAAGTTCTACAAAAAGGAATACATGGTCATTAAGAAGTTTAGCAGCAAGGCTAACAACTTCTTCGGCAGTCATAGTTCCGTTAGTAGTAACTTCCAAAATAAGTTTATCAAAGTCAGTATTT
>JAVWAR010000006.1:0-24265 GCA_036649955.1 Clostridia bacterium
ACTTTTTGTTGCGATTTTGCTTCACTGCAAATGAGCAATAAAAAAGTTTGAAGAAATAAGATATGCACGGCTTAAAGCAAGACCCTATTATTTTTTGTATTTTAATTGTAACTCAGTTCAAAAAACACTTTAATTTGTTTTACCTTTAACTTGGGTTTTAAAAAACGGCTTAATTTTATTTAACTACAATTTAGTTTTTAAAAAACGGCTTAATTTAGGTTGTGCAGATTAGTTCGAATAACTTTTTGTTGCGATTTTGCTTCACTGCAAATGAGCAATAAAAAAGTTTGAAGAAATAAGATATGCACGGCTTAAAGTAAGACGTTTTTAAGATGAGTAGCCTCCACACACACCACTATCCTATATTTCCCACTTGTATTGTCAATGCTCATATCCAAAACGATAGAATTTGATAGACTCATAAAATTTGAAAGTGTATTTGATAATTCATTTTTTATAATTTCTATATATCTTGCTTTGCCCATTAATTTATCTTGCAACAATATATTTTTCATGCGTACCTTTGTATTTTCTGCCAACTGCATTTTTACTCCTTTAAATCACCTTTATTTTATGATTTTTACGCTTTCTTTTTTATTACTTTTCTAATTAACCCCAAAACTCCCTTATACTTTTTTAAATAATCATAACTTTTATATGTGCTTGTTATAAGGTTGTGTGCTATACAAATAAACATTTTCTCTATTTCAGTTTCGTGATTTTCTTTAAATTCCAAGGGTATTTCTTTGGCTATTTCGTCACTTTCTACTATGACGCCAATTAATTTTGTAAGCATCATTTTTTCTATTTCTTCTGCCGAAATCATTTCTTTATCCAAAACAAGTTCAGGTCTAAGTCTATTTACAACTATCATAATGTTTTCTGGATTTTTTGATGAATGCAAGCACGAAACGACTTTGCTTGCATCTCTTATTGATGGCAAATGTGGCGTTACGACAACTATGACTTCATCACTTAAAAATGCAGAAACCTGAAAGCCTACACCCATTCCCGCCGGACAATCCAATAAAATATAATCAAAAACCTTATCGTTTTCTCTAATAATTTCAGAAAATGATGATACGTATTCTTCTGGCGAAGAATCAAATACTGCCGATGAAAGCAAAAATAAGTTTTCATTGACATCACTTTGCACAAGAGCCTGCTTACAACGAACACGTTTACTTAAAACATCTCCAATATCATAAATAATTTTACCTTCTAGTCCAAGCGCTATATCTAAATTATTTAAACCAAAATCCATGTCAATCACTAGCGTAAGTTTACCACTAACGGCTAGTGCTTTACCAAGTGATGCCGTTAGTGTTGTTTTTCCAACGCCACCCTTTCCAGAAGTTATAAGTATTCTTCGTGCCATAATATTTACCTCACACTAATTGTAACCCTTACGGCATTTTTTTACTCAAAAAAAGACAGCACCTTTTGCAAGAAACTGTCTATTTTTAAGTTATCACAAGCATTATATATATTATAAATTTGTAAGCAATTCTTTAAGTTGTTTTGGGTTTTCAAGGAGCATAGCGCCACCAATTACATCAGCATGAATAATATCATCACGCAACAAAACTTTAACACCAATTTTCTTTTTGAAATAATTTTCAGAACCCGTCATCAACAATGAACCACCAAATAAAAACACACCATCATTTGTAATGTCTGATACTATATCAGGCGGACAAGCGGATATCATACTTGAAATAGTTTCCGCTAATAAATCATAATAATAAGAAATCACAGGAAAAAGTTCACTCGCATGCACAACCATAGGCTCTGCAATACCACTTTTTTTGCTTGTTCCCATAAATTCCGTTTCGCTATTATCATTTGCGTACAGACTGCCAATTTCTTGCTTTATTTTCTCGCTAACACCAGCGCCTATTTCCATCTCGCATTTTTCTTCAATATATTTTTCAATAGCGACATCAATTTTACTACCACCAATTCCAAGGCTCATCCCCGAAATAATGGAATTAAGGCTTAATACCGCAACTTCACTAGTTCCTCCGCCCATGACCGCAATGAGCGAACCATGTGCTGAACTTATATCCATTGAATAGCCTATTGCCGTTGCAACTACCTTTGGAATAAGCGTAACCTCACTTATTCCTGCGTTATAACACACTTTTTCAAATGTGGCTTTTTCTGCCTTAGACAAGCCCATAGGCACGCATAAAACTGCTATAATTTTAGGTCTAAATAATTTATTGTTTGATACTTTTGAAAGAAAAACCTTCAACATTTCAGTCGCCATTTCAGAGTCAATGACACTCCCTTCAAAAATTGGTGACACAACACTTGTTCCACCACTTCTTCCCAACATTTTCTTTGCTTTTATACCAACTGCTTTAATGACCTTATTCTTACCGGTACCCGAAAAGGCTATCATGCTAGGTTCTACAAGAACCATGCCTTCACCACATTTGTAAATTGAGGTATTACTCGTACCAATATTAATTGATAATAAAATTGTAGACATATAATATCTCCTTTTTGTTATTATAACACAAAAAAAATAAAATGTAACTTTTTTTCAGGCAACGTTTATTTTTTACATAAATTATTTTAAACAAAAAAACACGCAATGCGTGTTTATTTTGTTTTTTATAGTATTTCTAGTTTTTTATGAAAATTCTTTTCAAATTCGCGATAACATTCTAGCGCCTTTTTAATTTCATAATAATTGTCACCATTCGCTTCGGTTTTCATTATAACTGAGTCACCCAGAATATCACAATTTATATCTATAATGACACTATTTTTCGTTCTATCAAACGCTTCTGCAATTTGAAGAATAATTCCAAGTTTCTTAACTGCATCAATATCTTCGTCAGTTAAAATTCCAGCATATCTAACCCAATCAGATGCCAATAAATCTCCACCTTGATGCAATGACACAACAAATGCAGAAAGCACTATTTCTCGATGAGTAAGCCCATAAATATCAGAACCAACAATGCCTGCAAATGCAAGTTTTGCATGATTATAAAAATTAACGCGCTCCCCCATATCATGAAGATATGCAGCCGCTCTAAGTACTTTAATGTAACCTCTTGGTAATTTATGAAGAACTCTTAATTGTTTAAAAAGCAACATGCTTAGATTGTATATTTGTTCATTATGCTTTTCATTAGCCTGGTCAAAATAACTAGTTTGACCAACTAAACTAAACCCAAGCACGTCTGAAATTGGCTTTTCAAGTGTTGCCGGAATTGCTTGTTCAAACAATGTTCCTTCAATAATTGATGCCGTACCAACCGTTATGCTATCAAGTTTCGCGCTCTTTGCCAACTCTTCGGCAATAATAAGGCTTACCGCAAAAACGTCCGCCCTCGCTTCACTAGTTCCACGTAACTTACGCGTTTTATCAAGCAAAAGTGGCTTAATCTGTTCATGCACAACCGTAATATCACTTACTGACATTACATAACCACGTTCAATATCCACAGGATATTTTTTAAGTTTCTTAACCATTTTAGAAATATCACCAAACAACATTCCCGTGCCAATAAAGGTAATATCATCTTCAAGATTACTTAAAAAATCCAATTCTTCTAGTCTATTGTCAAGATAAATTCTTATATTCTCTTCCTGACCTTCTTTGCCAAGTTCTTCAAGAGGAAAAGTTTCAAGCAAAGTGTTAGCCCCAAATGGCAACACTACACTATTAAGAATATTACGTCTATTATAATGAATAATATGAATATTATCTGCATTAATATCAACTATTAACCCTTTTGGGATATCCATAGTATTAATTATTGCACGATATAATAAAGTGTTTTGAGTTTCATCATTTAAAAGTTCAAACTTAAAGCCTGTTACCGTAAACACTTCATCAAAAAAACTATATAAATTCTTTGGTTTATTCTGTTCGGCAAAGTCTGCAAGTGCGAATATTTTTGTAACACCATTCATGTCACATATTTTTTTGTAACTTTTAAGTGTATTTATTGTTGCTTCAATCTGTGGCTTTTTTAAAAACAAATCTTTACCCATGTCTAGTCCAAGTTTTACGCCCTCTATTTCCGCATCTCTAACAACAAAATAGATTCCGTTTTTAACTTCTGCAATTACAAGTTTTGCATGCGAAGCATTGACCATTATTATTGCGTATTTTTCCAATGTTACGTCTCCTCGTCTATCTTATAGAATCATTATAACACAAGACCTATTTTTTGTATATATTTTTTGTTAATTTTGTTTTTACTTTTTATTGCGGTTCTTTTTATATCCATAATTTGAAAAGTCAAAAAGTGGCACGGCGCGCCTTTTTATGCACGTCATGCCACTTGTTTAAATCTTATAAATTGCAAAATTTAAAATATATTTCGCTTACAATCTTGAAATTACATGGTTAGGACACACCTTTACACATGTGTCGCACCTTATACATTTCGTTTCATCAACTAGTATTTTGCCGTTCTCCTCATATATTGCATTTACTGGACAATTACGAATACAAACTCCACAATGCGTGCAACCAACAGCACATAATTCATTTACATTTTCTTTCCCATTATAAGCACAAACTGGCGAAACCGTTCTACTTCCCGGCATAAGAGATATTAAATGTTTGGGACATACCCTAACACATTTTCCACAGCCCGTACAACGTTCTCTTATGATTTCAGCAGTACCTTTACTATTTATAACTATTGCATGCTCAGGACAAATTTCGGCGCAATCACCATGCCCTAAACAAGCATACTTGCATTTCTTTCTGCCACCAGATAACATGTTCTCACTCGCACAACTGTCTTCTCCGTCATACTTATAAGAATCTTCCGCCTGACATCCGCCCTTGCATGCAACAAAGGCTTCAAAACGCTTATTTATTACTACAAACTCCTTAAAGTTTTTGTTATACCTATCAACATCATCTTCTCTGATAAACGGACAATCATGTAGGTCTGATTTACCAGCAAGAACAGATTTTGCAAACTCATCACACGTTTTCATATGGCATTTTTTGCAATCTGCATTCGGAAGCATATTTCTAACAAAATCAAAGCCTGCAACTTTTTTATTTTTGTTGTTAAAAACCATTCCAATCGAAATTGTAATCCCAACAAGTGCTATTGTAAGCAAAATTATATATAAATAAATCATTAGTTTCTCCTTTTGTTACTACGAAAATGCAATAAATGCCATGCTTATTAAAAACAAAATAAGTAATATAAGGGTTACTTTCTGTGTATATTTAGGCAAAGCCTGAGATGCCGAAAGCGAACGAATACCGCTGGTGATAAATGAAACAATCATGAACCCTATTCCTGAGCCTAACAACATAAATAATAATGATAAAAATTGTACGTCTGCCTTTACTGGAATTAATAAAGCAATAATTGCAAGCGGTATAAATGCTGAAATATGAGAAATTTCAACAACTGTACTATATTCCTTATTAAACAATTTCATTATAGGTGACAAGCACGCGTAAACTATTAAAACTATAACCGTTAAAATTAAATATTTTAGTTGTATAAATCCCTCTATAACTAAAACATATTTTAAAACAACAAGATACAGCATGCCACTGATAACTGACACTAAAATATATAAAAGCGAAATAAGTCCCGCAATGCCAAACTCTCTTCTATAATATGCAAGAGTTGGAACTGCAAAACCTTGACTTGTTATAATATTACAGGCAAAAGCCGAGGAAAAAACAATAGTCATTATTTCTGCAAAAGTCATCATTTATTCCTCCCTTGTGATTGTTTAATTCTGACAAGTTCCCGTTCTCTAAGGATTTCATCATGATATCTTTCAACCATCCACAAATACTTATTTCTTGCGCCAGTTATTGAAAGTCTTATTGCGTTAAATATTACAGTTAAAATTACAAGCACAAAAAACTTTCCAATAAAGTGTGAAAAGAAACCAATATTAAATGAAGAAACAACAACAGAAAACAATGTGGCGCTACCAAGCGGTTCACAAATAAACATTACACTTACCGCAGAAATGATGAATGTAAGTGACGAAATAAGCATATCGCTCATTATATCAGTTTTAGTTATTTTATCCGCAAAAACTGGCGTGGTTGCTAAAATACTTGATGATAAAAACGTATAAATAACACCCGCTTTTGTTCCGCTTATTAGAATTGTCGGTATTTGTGAAATGAGCATTGACGAAATAGTCGCAAGCGCTACTGATAATATTATATACACCACAACCCTAAGTTTGGGATTAAAAAGTTTATAAGTTAAGATTAAAAATAAATAACAAAGCAAATAGTTAGCAAGGGTTATTGCTGATAAAAACAAGGCATCTTGCATATTCTGCATAAAACCAAGCAACGGAATAACTGCTAAAATACTTAAAAATAAAGGATTAAACGCTTTAAATTTCATTACGCTTTTACCTCCACAAGTTTCTGTCTTGGACGCCTTGAAAAAATTCTATCAAGAAGTGGAACAATTAAGTTCGCAAGAATAAGTGCAAATACAAGCCCAGCCTCACCCATTATTCCCGCAAGTCTAAACCATGCCATAAGCCCACCCAAAATAAATCCATATGAAATTTTACCACCCCATGTTATTGGAGAGGTTGACGGGTCACCCGCCATAAAAAACACTACAAAAATTACACCACTTGCACATAGTTGATAAGGCAGAATTGACAAGCCCTGAGCAACAAGTACAATAAATGAAAAAACAAAAAGTGTAATAAGCGGAACAGTAAGATTTATTGTTCTTCTAATACATAAATACAATGCTCCACCAATGGCCATAAGTGTGCATGTCACACCAATACCGCCAGTGTAGGCACCCAAAAACAAGCCTAATAACATAAGCCCATTAGTGCTTCCAACTCTTAAAGTTTCAAGAGGCAATCCTAGAAAGAAAACATATATCGGTTGAATAAAAGCCGTACTAAGCATTGCTGAAAATATAACAATTACAAGCGCGTATCCTGCGCCTGCTGGATTGACAACGTTTTTACCAAGCCCGCCAAAAAACATTTTTGTAAAAAATATCGCAAATAATCCACCAATTACCGGAATAAACAATGGCGCACCTGCTGGTAACAATAATGCAAGGACTATACCTGTAATAACGCTTGAAAAATCCGTTATTATTGGTTTTCTTGCAATTAAATTAAATAACATTTCTGACATTACACAGGTCACTACACTGACAAGTATAAGAAGAACAGCGTTCCAACTATAAAGCATTACTGCTGCAATTACAACAAGGGCTAACGCAACAAGCATGTCTGATTGCATGCTTATCAGCGAGCGTGGTTTTTTATCAAATGGAGCAGAAGTTACAATTAATTTTTCCATATTACTTCACAGCCTCCATATCATTACCGCTTGACGCAATCGCTTTTTTGAAACGGCTTATTCTCTGACATAAATGCCTCTTTGCGGGACAAACATTACTACAATTCCCACAATTTATACAATCGCTTATTCCTGAATTTCTTGCTCTAACTTTATCGTTTTCAATAGTATACTTATCTAGCCATGATGGAATAAGTTTCATTGGACACGCGCTTACACATGCCGAACAATTAATACAAGGATACTCTTTTGATGTATTTTCATTATCGCATTTCATCACAATTAAACCTGACGACAAAGCAAGCGGTGCTTCAAAATTTTCAAGCGCAACTCCCGACATCATACTCTCAGTAATTATCATCTTTACGTCTTTTTTATTCTGTTCTACCATAAAAGCAACCGCGTCCGCAGTTGTGCCAGCAAGTATATCATAATTGTTCAATCTTTTGCCTTTATCTGATACAACAGTGACAATACGGCTCACCACAGGAACATTCTCCGCAACTGCTTTATAATAATTATAACAATCAGTAACTGAATGCATTATAACATGACTACCCGTAGCCAAGATTTGCGCTGTGCCTAAAATTTCGGCAACCACCACGTCCATCAACGGCTGTCTATCAGTTATTACTATATGGTCAATTACTACCGAATTATAGATTTCCTTACTAAGAACATCATCAATCTTTGCTATGAGCCTTTTTGCCGAAGAATTATTTACTATTATTATGCGCTTTGTATTACAAGCCTTAGCAAACAAACTCGCGCCTATTATTGACTCGCGCGTGTACTCTTGAAAAGTTTTGGTTTCACTTGACTTAAACATATCAGTTTCGCAGGCATTGACGACAATCGCATCAATGGTTTCATTCTCTTTTAGTAAATAATTTTTAAAAGCCCCAACTTTCCTATCCCCAGTCGTCATTATCCCTGATTCAATCATACGTTTAAGAAGAGTGCCTCTCGTTGTATTTTCCATTTTAGAAAGCAATAGAGGTGTATTCTTTTTGTCATTTTTTATCTTAACCAAAATATTGAAAATGCCTTCTCGCCCAGCCTTTTCTATTATATCTACAACTTCTCCACTGCACGGCGAAAAGACGGAAACACCTCCCTTCCCACTCTGTCTACCAACTTGTTGATATTTTTTTACTTTGTCATGTATTTTAACAACGCAATCAGCAGAAGTTATATCACCAAAAATAAGCGGAACAAAATAAAAATCTTGTTCTGCAAGATTTAAAACCCTATCTTCTTGCGTAAGTTTTGGTGCCCTCGATGGTTTTATACCAAGATAAGAAGTAATTGTTTTTTTCAATTTTAGTCCCCTTATGTCTTCCTCAATCTCTTCTACTTATTGTACCAAACTAAAAAAATCTTGTAAACAAAAAAAGCCCTTCCTAGAATATTTGGCTTTTTATTTTTTAATACTTTTAGTAATAATCTTATTATTTATATTATTTAAGTTTTCTTATATTGTTTTTTCAGTAGCACAATAGACGAAATTAATGTTGCTATACCAATAAGTGCAATAAATACACCGAAAATTATCATGAGAACTTTACCTTCTAGTTTTACAGCAAGAAGTGAACTCAAAACAGAAACACCTATTGCTGGCAATGCAATTATCCATGCAATTTTATAGTCTATCAGTTTGTTTTTGGTGTATATTATACAAACAACTATTGCCATAGGCACAAACACTGCTAAATTGATACCTTGTGCTACCTGCTGGTCAACACCCATTATAAGAGTTAGCGCTGGCAATAACAGTGTCCCGCCACCCATTCCCATGCCAGCCACAACTCCACTCGCAAGGCTCAGTAGTACAAACCATAAAAAATTCATAACTTTCCCTTTAATGATTATATTTTAAGTTGATTTGTTTTAGTTTATTTTTTTCGTATTGTATCATAATTTAATATGTTATTTTCTAAAAATAAGTAAAGCCCCTGCAACTATCATAATTACAGAAAATATAAGGCTTATCCAGTTTGATTTAAGTTTTTTAAGAAGTATTGTACCCGTTACCCCGCCAAAAATTGTTCCTATCAAAACTGGCCACAAAACCGTTGTATCTATAAAACCCTTTACTGCGTACACAATAGCCGACACTATACACAATGGCAATATTATTGCAACCGCAGTCGCGTGCGCCTTTTTAGTATCCTCTTTAATGATATATTGAAGTGCAGGAACAAGAAGGATTCCGCCACCCGCACCCATAAATCCATTGATAAAACCAATCACCAACCCGACAGATAACAAAATTATTACTTTTATGCCTTTTTTCATATTCTCATTATTGACACAAATACATATATAATTCAAAAAGGTTGAGAAAATCATTGATTTATATTGAGTTTTATATTACAATATACGGGTAGCATATTTTTGCCTGTGGTTGACCATAATGGCTGAGTGACTATAATTACAAATTTTAAATTACATAATAAAGGTGGACCTATGAACAAAATTAAAAAAACAATACTTTCAATTATGCTTTCACTTATTTTGGCATTTCCAGTATTTGGAACTCCAATCGCTTTTGCGTCTGGTTTCTTTAAGCCATCAGAACAAAAAGTTATAACACTTTCTTCTCCATCTTCTTGGACTCCTTCTAACCCTAAATCTGCTCCAAAAGTTCCAGAAGAAAAAGATTTTAGAGTTGACGGGAAACTTGACGGCGAATGGAAACCTAATGGTGAGGCTGATTATAAAAAAGCAAAAGACAAGTATGACGCGGACCTTACTACTTTTAATTCAAAGTATTTGATATATGATTATACTAAAAATTATGATACAACTAACAACTTTGCTCAGGGTAACCTTGTGTCTTCATTTATTGATGCTGGCAGTACTGAATTTGCAGTAGTTGAAGGCAAATATAAAGATGAAACTCTTAAAAAATTCGGGCTTGCTGATTCTGGGCTTTATTCTGGAATTAACTTTGACCCTTATACTTATACAAACGACAAAAATGAAGTTGTCACTAGCGAAAATAAAAAATATCTTCTTTTAAATGCTGTAAATGCGGGCATTAACTTTGGCATGAAGACAACGTCTAGCCAAACTTTATCTTCTAGCAGTTATTATGTTGTTTCAGTTTGGGTTAAAACTCTTGGCAACAATGTAAATACGAAGGTTTCATTTGGATTTTCAGATGAAATTAACGCATCATTCACTTCTATCAATACCAAAGATACTTGGCAAGAAATGAAATTGTTTATTGAAACTAAACCAGATACATCTTCTAAGGTTAACTTTGAACTTGCACTTGGCGATATGTCTAAGTATGATAAAGACGAAGGTGTTTCTACCGGCGCTGTTATATTTAGTCAAATTTCATTACATAAGGTTTCGTCTTATGATTACACAAAGGCAAAACTAACCAATGCCGTTGAAGAAAATATTGATACTTATTCTGCTAGAAAATATATTGATAGTTCTAGCCTTGAAGGTGACTTTAACTATACTGCTACTCCTGATACAACTACTGGTAAAGTTGCAGTAGACTTCCCTACCTTTACAGATAAGAGTACTTCTCCACGTCCTACTTCTTTATGGTATATCAACTATGCTGAAAAAATTCTTGACTCTAATAAAACAGATTATTTGGCAGAAGTTTATGATGAATCTATTGCAATCAAACGTAAAGAAACTACTGGCGAAGGCGAAAGTGCCGTTACAAAAGAAGTCAATGGTTACTATACTTTTTTAAGTGACCTGCTTAATGATAGAAACAATGTTCTTAAACTTTCTAACACTTCTAAGAAAACTCAAATGGGTCTTAAATCAAAACCACTTACTATTGAACAATTTGGTTATTACAGAATTTCCGTTTGGGCTAAAACTCTTAATGACGAAAGCACATTTAAAATGACTGTTTCATCAGACATTAAAACCGGTGCACCAGAACCTACTGTGCTTACAAAAGATATTACCGGCGCACCTAAAACTCTTGAAACAAATAAATCAGAAATCACAAACGGCTGGCAAGAATACTCAGTTTATGTTCAAGGCAACTCACTTCACAATCAAGATATTACACTAGAATTATTTGCCGGTTCTAAATCGGAAGTATTTATTGACAATATCTCTATTGAACGTGTAACTTATTCATCTTATTCAAATGCAACAAATAAACTAGACCTTTCACCATCTTCTATAATGCAGGCTGACTCAATTATAAAAAATGGTGCATTTAACTATGTTGCACCTGAAAAACTTGATATTTATGACTCAGGAAAAACAATTTATCCACTTCCTGCACAAGGGTTTACAAATGTTGTATCTGAAAAAGAAATCTATAAAGATATTGTTGTAACGTCTGGTGTAGTCCCTACTAGAACTGAATTACAAACTGCTGAACTTGCTACAAAGTTTGGACTTACTGATAACTTACCTACTAGAACTGGATATAATATTTTCGGAATGTACGCAAAGGAAAAAACTCAATACTTCGTTCAAACTGGCGCAACGTTCTCACTTTCATCAGATAAAGTATACAAAGTAACTTTTGATGTTTGGACAAGCGGTTCAACAAATGCTACTGCAAATATTCTATTTGGTACAAATATCATTTCAACAATCAAACTAGACAATTCTGTAAAGGACTGGACAACTCATACATTCTATGTTCAAACCGACAATAACTCTAAATCACTAAAAATGAATTTCGGATTTGGTGATACAGTTAATGATACTGCTGGCAATGGAACATTCTTTGTTGCTGATATGAAGGCAACTGAGGTTACAAAACGTACTGAATTTGACGAAACAACTCAAAAAGACAAAGAAATTACTCCTAATATGCAGTTTACAGATTGGACAAAAAAGACAATGGAAACACAAATTAAAGAACACTATACAACTATTGACTTTTTAAATGAAAACTTTACTATGAAGGGCGAAACTCTAAAAACCAATGGGCTTTATGAACAAATCTCTTTTGATAAAGATAAAGAATCTACAAGCGGTTCTGTAATTGGTATTTTGGACACAGCATCAAATGTGGTTGTAAACTTTAATGGAGAAACAATAGCAACTATTAAAACTGCTGAAAATACAAAAGATAAACCAAAAGATAACTCAAATGTTTTAGTAATTAATCATGAAACTGCTTCGTATACATATCTTACCCCACGCATTACTAAAACACTATCTTCTTCATCTTATTATACAATTTCTGTTAGAGTAAAAACAACTGCTCTTACTGGTGAAAAACTTACTATATCTATTCCTCAACTTAAATATTCTTTCAAGAATATTGACACAACTGCTATGGAAAAAGACGCGAATGGATATACTGAATTTAAAGTATTTATTAGAACTGGTACAAATAGTATAAGTTCATTAGGCGTTGAATTTAGCCTTGGCAGTAAAACCAATCAAACCATCGGCAGTGCATTTATTAGCGACATTAAAGTTGGTTCACTTACTAAGGATGAATACAATACAGCAGTTAAGACAACTGATTTTAATAAAACAAACTTAGCATCTATTGACTATTCACAAACGACAAGCAATAATGCACCAATTAATGATACCGATACTACTGCATTATTCTTTATTGTTTTGTCTTCACTTCTATTAGTTGCAGCACTTGTCATTGCTCTTATTGGTAGCGGAATTAAAAAATTGCCTAAACCAAACAATGTTTCTGGTACTAACTTATTTGAAGCAACAGAAAGTGATATTGTTAAAAGTCCTAAGAAAAAGAATAATACTGATAAAAATACTCCAAAACCTGACCATGATGGCTTCATTTAAAAACTTTAATATAATACTATAATTTATCTTTATTATAAATTAAACACAATAAAAAACAGAACTATTTGTTCTGTTTTTTATTGCTTATTATTTTACTATATTTTATATAATATTAATAATTTATTCTCTTCTAAGCGCTTCAATAGGTTGTAGCCTACTTGCTTTAACTGCTGGATACATTCCAAATACAAGCCCTATAACCAAACTGAATCCAATAGATAATAGAATGGTTTTAAGTGACATTACAAGCGCTATGCCCATCAAGTGTCCTATTATAAGTGCGGATATTCCCGAGAGAACTATACCTATAATTCCACCAAATAATGTTACAACTAGTGCTTCAACTAGAAACTGAGAAAGAATTGATGAACGTTTTGCACCAATCGCTTTCCTTATTCCTATTTCCCTAGTTCTTTCAGAAACTGTAACAAGCATAATATTCATAATTCCTATGCCACCAACAACTAGTGAAATACCAGAAATTACACCAAGCATAATTGTTAAAATATTCATGCTCTTGTTCGCAATATCCGAAATACTTTTCATTGACATAATTATAAAGTCATCAACTGGTGTAAGTCCAATATTGTCTTTCATAAATGCCATCATCAAATAGTTAGTACCCATATCGACATCGTTTTCGTTATTAAATAAGAAATACGCACCGGTTATAGCAACATTTTCAATGCCTTCGACCGTTGGGGCTATTAGTTTAGCATTTTCTGGTGCAAACTGAACAAGTACATCACCTTGATTTGATTTTTGAAGTTCAATCATTCCATTCAATGCTGGGTCACTACCTGCCATGTTTGACTCCATTTGTCCCATGCTCATACCACCAAAGTTAAGTGAAATAGAATCATTTTTTACAACTCCACTCACTACATAGTCTGAACCGCCAATAAATGATTTTACAAACTCACCCGCAGGATATGTAACGTCAGGAAGTGTTGCTTTTTCAAATATTCCATTTATTGTAGTCTTTGTATCTGCATCACTTTTGCCCATATCTCTTATTTTAAGAGTAAGAGTATTGTCAGTCACCATTTCTGCACTAAATATTTCCGTTGCAAGATTAGCACCTTGAAGTACTGCATAATAATTAGGTAATAATTTCGCATCTGTTGCTATAATTTTTATTTCAACAACCTTATCTCCGCCTAAAAATATTGTCTTTCCAACCATATCTTCTGATTTAAAGTCTTTGCCATAAAATGTATCAATAAATACTCTATCAACAACACATTCATCTGCCTTAGACATATAATTTCCAACAAGTTCTAGTCTACGAACATCTTTATATTTTTCGCTTACACCAGTTATTGTTGTCGAAACTGGAATATATGTTTCGTAATATGAAGAATAAATTGTCTTGTCTGCATGATTAACATTGGCCTTCCCGTCTGCATAATATGAATAAATATATTGTCCAATTTTAGAATCAACATTTTGCATTGCAAGTTCAAATTTGTCCTTTTTTAGTTGTTTTTCTGGGGTTTTACCCATTGGCATAAAAGTTACAAGCCTACTTTCTTTGTTGAGTGCACCAATTACTGCATCGGTCGCACCCTGACTGACTGTGGTTAGAAGTGCAACAGTTGTTACACCAATAATTACGCCCAGCATCGTCAGAAAAGTCCTAACTTTATTTGAACCTAGGGACTTAAATGCCATTTTTATTGTTTGCCAAAACATTTATTTGTCCCCCTTTACTTTATTTTCTGTAATTTTATTTTCTGTTTTTTTGTTTGTTTTTAGCGAAGGTTTTTTAACTGCTTTCTTTATTACTTTTATTGTATTTTCTTCCTTCACCTGCTCATCAGACTCGTTCTCTGCATTATTAATTTCCTGTTTTCTTTTAGACTTTTCACCCTTAACTTCACTGAAAATTTTACCATCCAGAATTTTAATTACGCGCTCTGCATAATGAGCAATTCCATCGTCATGAGTAATAAGTACAATAGTTGTGCCATTTTCATGAAGTTTTAATAAAATCTCCATTACTTCTTTACCACTTTTACTATCAAGATTGCCCGTAGGCTCATCTGCAAGTATCACAGTTGGACGGGTCGCTATTGCCCTAGCAATGGCAACACGTTGTTGTTGACCACCACTTAATTGTGTTGGTTTATGGTTTAATCTCTCTCCCATTCCAACTTTTTCAAGTGCCTCAACCGCGCGCGCATGTCTTTCCTGTTTTTTAACGCCCTGATAAATTAGCGGTAATTCAACATTTTCTATTGCTGATAATTTAGGTAATAGATTAAAGCCTTGAAAAATAAAACCTATTTTTACATTTCTAAGTTTTGCAAGTTCTTTTTCTTTAAATTTTGATATTTCTACTGTGTCAACGTAATATTCACCTTCTGTTGCTATATCAAGGCAACCGATAACGTTCATAAGTGTGCTTTTACCTGAACCACTTGGTCCAATTATTGACACAAATTCGCCATCATTAACCGTAAGCGAAACGTCATCAAGTGCTTTTACTACTATTCCACTTTCCATATCATAGTATTTTTTTATATGTTTTAATTCTAGCATTTCTTTTTTTCCTCCCATTATCTATTATACTACTTACTTATGCTTATGCAATACTTTTTAGTGTATATCTTATTATTATAGATTGACAAAAAAATATTAGGCTGATATAATATTGTTAATTTAGTAAATGCGTGGAAAAAGAAAAGTATTTTTATTTTTTGCAAAAAGAGATAAAACCCACTATTATATTTTAGTGTGATGAAAGGTTTGAATGTACGATAAAAAGAAAGGAACTTTGGAGCAATTATTATTTTAAAAAAGTGGATAGATTATCTATCAATTAGGGTGGAACCGCGATACAATTATGTGTCGTCCCTATGAAACTGCACGTACGTGTTGTTTTATAGGCACGACACATGTTGTATTTTTTTATTATAATAAGGAGAAATTTATGGAACAAAAATTAACAATGGATAAAATGGTTGCACTTTGCAAAGCACGAGGTTTTGTATTTTCTGGTAGCGAAATTTATGATGGACTTGCCAATTCATGGGACTATGGTCCACTGGGTGTTGAACTTAAAAACAACATTAAAAAAGCATGGTGGCAAAAATTTATTACGGAAAACGAAAACAATGTTGGACTTGATAGTGCTATTATGATGAACCCGAAAGTTTGGGTGGCATCAGGCCATCTTTCTGGGTTTTCAGACCCATTAATGGACTGCAAAGCATGCAGGTCTAGGCACCGTGCTGACAATTTAATTGAATCATACATTAAAGAAAACAACCTGAATATAAACACCGCAGGTTGGGAAACAGACAACAATAAAATGGAAACCTTTATTGCAGAAAATAAAGTACCTTGCCCTATTTGTGGCAAAAGTGATTTTACACCAATTCGAAAATTTAATTTAATGTTTAAAACATTTATGGGCGTTACGGAAGAAAGTTCTAATACACTTTATCTTCGCCCTGAAACTGCACAAGGTATATTTGTAAACTTTAAAAATGTTCTTAGAACTACTAGAAGTAAAATGCCTCTTGGAATTGGACAAATTGGTAAATCTTTTAGAAATGAAATTACACCGGGCAACTTCATTTTCAGAACAAGAGAGTTTGAACAAATGGAACTTGAATTTTTCTGTAAACCTGGTACTGATTTAGAATGGTTTGAATATTGGAGAAGTTTTTGTAAACAATGGCTTCTTGATAATGGAATTAAGGCTGAAAATCTTAGACTTCGTGACCACTCAAAAGAAGAATTGTCTTTCTATTCAAAAGCAACAACAGACTTTGAATTTTTATTCCCATTTGGTTGGGGTGAACTTTGGGGAATTGCCGACAGAACAGACTATGACCTTACTCAACATGCAAAAGAATCAAAGGAATCACTTGATTTTATTGACCCTGTAACAAATGAAAGATATATTCCATATGTTGTAGAACCCTCACTTGGTGTTGATAGAATGTTTCTTGCAACAATGTGCAACGCGTATGATGAAGAAACTCTTGATGGTGGCGACACTAGAATAGTACTTCATCTTGCTCCACATTTAGCGCCTTACAAAACTGCAATTCTTCCTCTTTCTAAAAAATTATCTGAGCAAGCAGACACTATTTATAAAAAACTTTCTAAGCAATTTGCATGCACTTATGATGAAGCAGGCTCTATTGGTAAAAGATATAGAAGACAAGATGAAATTGGTACACCTTTCTGTATCACTATTGATTTTGAAACACTTGAAGATAATTGCGTAACAATTCGTGAACGTGACAGCATGGCACAAGAACGTATTAAGATTTGTGATATAGAGCAGTACATTACAAGTAGAATTAAGTTTTAATAACAATTTTTATTGATTTTGTATAAATTTATTTTAAAACACATATAAATATAAAAAAAAGATAGGCATGACCTATCTTTTTTACATTTATTTTTTTATGTTTAATTCTTTACATTTATTTTTTTTGCATTTATTTTTCTTATTTAGTTTCAGTTGTTGTAGTTACTTTTACATTGTCTTTCAACTCATCTTTCGTTTCACTTATTATTTTTTTATTTTTTCTATCTTTTATAAGTTTAACCACAAGCGCAGTAAGCAAGACAATTACTATTAGCGCAAAGAACACATAAAGTATTATGTCTTCATAACCTTTAAATACAACACATAATAGGCTCATAATTCCACCCGCAATTATATTTCCTAATACTACGGCAGAAACACCTCTAACAAAACCCATATTTAAATAAGCCGACACAGCACTTCCCGTCCATGCACCAGTTAGCGGAAAAGGAACTGCAACAAAAAACATTACACCTAAAAACTTTTTTATGTCTGTTTTTTTCTTGTTTTCTATCGTATCTGCGTTAAGTTCTATCTTGTCACTTTGTTTCTTAAACTTTTTATCAAACAATGATACTATCTTAGAAAACCATTTTGACTTTTTCATAACGTTAAATACAGGTACTAAAAGTGGCACTATTATTAGTGCTGGAATTGTGCTACCTATTACACTATAAATCCACGCCTCATACCATGTTAGTGCATTTGCACCCCAAAAGGCAGTAGATAACGCAAACGGAATTGCACCTCTTAATTCTACTATTGGTATCATGGCTATTAATATTACCGCAATCCACACATTTGAACCAAAAGCATTTGCGAAAAATTGTTCTATTGCTGCTGTCATCTACTCTACCTCAAAAGCGCGTCATATTTCGCTTGTAATTCATTAATATTTGTCTGTATTTTTTGATAGCCAGTTTTTAATGCTGGTTTATCTGTATCACTTGCATTTTGCCATTTTGTATATGAATAATAATATAGTCCTTCTTGCACATTCATTTCACAATTATATAAATATAATTTTGTGGCAACTTTTTGACCTTCTATATTTTCTTCAAAAATACCAGAATTTGTAGCAATTAACTGAAATATAGATTTGCCATTAATTTTTGTTTCGTAAAATTCTTTCATTTTAGTTTCTTTTTCAATACTTGTAAGTGAGTTATCAAACATAATCAATTTAACTGGTACATATAAAGCACTACTTACTTCTTTTAAAACAGCATTCACTGCAAATGCTATCGCGCCTGATTTTTTGTTTTGCACGTACTTGCTCGTAATTATTTTATTAGTCAAATAATCTTCATAACTATAAACATAGGCAACTGCATTTAAAGCAGATTTCTGTACAGCGGATTTATCAACAATCGTTGCAAAATCTTTGAAATTCTTTTCACTCAACATTGCTGATGCATAAGTTTCAATTTTAGCGTTATCTTCTAGTGAAACGCAAAGCGAAATTAAATTATAAAGTTCACTCATCCCGTTTGTTCGCTTATATTCACGTTCTGCCACCGTAATTGATGCCTTATTTAATCCAAGCGTTTCAAAATAACCCGACGCAAATGTTGGATACACAACTATCATCATAACAAGAGAATAAAATAAAAAACAAACTATCGCTATTAGCGATTTGAAAAATGTAAATGCAATAAGTTTATTATTATCACTCTTTGTTAGAGTGACTGATTGCACTTGCTCTGTCTGTTGTGGTTTTTCAATCTCTGTTTTCATTCTTTCTCCTATAATTTTTATAATTTTAGCGTCTATTTTATAATTTTAACGTCTATCAAGTTCTTGTAATTTTTTAAATCTTCTAACTCGTCTTTCAGCAGTGTCAAACTCTGTTTCTATAAATGCCTTTATTAGTGCTTGCGCTTTTTTAAAAGTAAGAATTTTTTTACCATTATATCCAGCACCAAGTGCTAAACAATTAATATTATTATGAATTCTTGCACTTTTAACTTCGCTTATTGTAGAACATTTATCACAATATACTTTTTCATACTTATTTGCAGTTATCATAACCCCCGTTCCTGTTCCACAAACAACAACCGCCCTATCTATAACGCCACTTCGTAACGCAACCAATACTTTTTTAACAGCATCAGTATAATCTATCTCTTTTACTTGTTGTTCTCTGTAATCAATAAGCGACATATCTGAACTTAAAAGTTCATCAATAAGCGACTTCGCATTATGGTCACCAGATATTCCTATTTTCATTATATCTTTCCTTCTTTTTTAAGTCTATTTATAATATCCCCACACATGTATTCTAATTGATTTGCACATGCAACATAATATTCATCACTTTTACCATATGGGTCAACAACGTCTTTATAACAAGTATACTTTCCCATTGACTCAACTTGCACTTTTTTTAGATTTCCATTATTAATAAACATGTCTTGTATATACTTATTTTGATTCTCAGTCATTGTAAGCACAAGATCTTGCTCACTCAATATTTTGCTAGTTAACACTTTTGCAGTATGCCTAACATTTTTAATGCCAAACTTTCGAAGAGCCTTCCTTGAACCACTAGAAAGTACTTTTTCATTTATCACAAGCCCACAACTTGAAACCTGCAAGTTTTTTATACATTGCAATTTAATTGCATTTTTTAGTAATGCTTCCGCCATTGGCGATCTGCACGTATTACCAGTGCATACAAATAACAATTTCATTGGCTTTTTCCTTGTATCTTAATTTTAAACATTATTTTACTTGCTGTCAACTTTTATATCATAGTGAATATATTGATAATTATTTTATTTTGTCATTTCTTCTTCATTTGAAACTATGTCATTTGCATGCGTTTTTTTCAAATACCGTATATCATTCTTTTGAATACGTATTTTATTTTCAAGTTGTGCTATTTTTTGGTCAACCTCCGCATGGTCATACCCGAATAATACTGATTTCATCACAATTTCCCCCTTATTTTAGGTTCTGCAAATTTTGACGAATTATGACTAATTCTTATTTCTGCCGAATTTACACTTTACTTTTGTTGCTTTTTATGTTATGTTTATTCACGTAATACAGACCTTAGGAGAATTTTATGGAACTTACTTGTGCATTTACTGGTCATAGACCACAATCTTTACCTTGGGGATATAATGAAAATGATAATAAATGTTTAAGTTTTAAAAGGCGTTTAACAACTACAATACATTCACTTATTCAATCTGGTTGCATACATTTTATTTCTGGTATGGCTATTGGGTTTGATATGATGTCTGCGGAAGTTGTGCTTCAAGAAAAACAAATTAACCCGCTCATCACTCTTGAATGTGCAATTCCTTGCAGTAACCAATCAAGTAAATGGAAAACTGAAAGTATAACTAGATATAATAATATTTTACATAAGGCAGATTTAGTTACAATTCTTCAACACGAATATACAAATGATTGCATGCATAAAAGAAATGATTATATGGTAAATAAATGCGACATACTTTTAGCGTGCTTTAATGGCACACCAAGCGGAACTGCTTATACTATCAAACAAGCAGAAAACAAAAACAAAAAAATAATTATTCTTTCTCCAATTTAGTTTTTATTCCAGCGAACCATACACTTGCTTTTAACTATAATCTTAGACTATGTAATAATTATAAATTTCTTAAATTTTTTCTTTGATATTGACAAAAAACAGCCAAACACTTATTAGTGTTTGGCTGTTTTTTAAATACTATAATTTGTAAATACGTGTATTATAAAGACACATAAGTTTCTATAAAATACTACTTATTTAATGAGTCTTCACTTGCAGACTCTGCTTCTTTTTTCGCTTTAAGTCTTTTATCAACAAGTTTTTCACCTGCAAACTCTACTGCATCTGGATTGCTATCATATGCAGCCTGAACAACATCATTGTCATTTTTAAGCCTATCTGATGCAAATGCTAGCGCCAACCCATAACTAGAAACTGCTTGCATTACTATTTTTTTATTGTTTTGACATTCGTCCGAAGCATATCTAAGAGCATCCCCTGTCTGAGTAACTGCGGCAAGTACTACATCGTTATCGTTTTGAAGATCTCTTGACACAAATTGAAGAGCGTAACCATCTTCCACTACGGCTTTAAGTGCCGCATCTTTATCATGATACTTTCTTTTACCCATAATCACACCAACCTTTAAATTTTATTTATTCTTAAATATATTATATAACAATGTTTCATATTTGTCAATATTAAACTAAAAATGACAAACACCAGTTTGTGTCTGCCATTTTTAATTTTTATAATATATTTGCATAACAAATTATTTGTTTAATTCTTCTGCACTTGCTAATTCTGTTTTACTCGCCAATTCTGCTTCCCGTTTTGCTTTAAGTCTTTTTATAATAAGTTCTTTTCCTGCAAAGTTTACTGATTCGGGATTTTGGTCACATGCCGTTTGAACAACTTCGTTATCGTTTTTAAGTTCTTCTGACGCATAGTAAAGTGAATTACCATCCTGTTTTACTGCTGATAATATAAAATCTCTATCGCCTTTAAGTTCTTCTGAAACGTATTCAAGCGCATTATAGTTTTGGTTTATTGCAATAAATGCTATTTCTCTATCATTTCTAAGTTCTTCTGGCGCATATTCAAGTGCAAAACACTTTTGTGTTACTGCGGCAAGTACTACTTCTTTATCACTTTTAAGTTCTTCTGACGCATATTCAAGTGCATAACCATTTTGTTTAACTGCGGCAAGTACTACTTCTTTGTCATTTCTAAGTTCATCTGACACATATTCAAGCGCACTTCCTGTTTGCTCTACTGCGCTTAATACAAAATCTCTATCATTTTTAAGGATGTAAGATGCAAAGTAAAGTGAAAAACCATTTTGCTTTACTGCGTCTAAGATAAAGTCCTTGTTGCGTCTAAGTTCTTCTGACGCATATTTAAGTGCATTTGCATTTTGTTTTACTACGGCCATTATTACTTCTTTATCACTTTTAAGTTCTTTTGACGCATATTGAATTGCAACAGCATTTTGTGTTACTGCGGTAAGTACTACTTCTTTATCACCTTTAAGTTCTTTTGATGCATATTGAAGTACATAACCTTTTTGTTTTACAGCAGCAAGCACCACTTCTTTATCATTTCTAAGTTTTTCTGACGCATATTCAAGTTCATTACCATTTTGTTTTACAGCGTCTAACAATAAGTCTTTATCATAAAGAGTTTTTTTACCCATAAATATACCATCCTTTAAATTTGCATTTATTCTTTTAATATAGTAAGTATATAATAATTTTATACGTTTGTCAATATTAAACTAAAAATGACAAACACCTGTTTGTGTTTGCCATTTTTTATGTTTATAATATATTTGCATAACAAATTATTTATTTGATTCTTCTTCGCTTACTGATTCTTCTGCACTTGCAAATTCTGATTTTCCAATCGCTTTAAGTCTTTTTTTAATCAGTGCTTCTCCTGCAAACTTTACTGCTTCCGGACATTGTTCACATGCCGTTTGAACAACTTCGTTATCATTTCTAAGTTCTATTGATGCAAAACAAAGAGAACTACCATCTTGTTTTACTGCGGCAAGTACTATTTCTTTATCATTTCTAAGTTCTTCTGATGCAAAACAAAGAGAACCACTATCTCGTTTAACTGCGGTAAGTACTACTTCTCTATCCCTTTTAAGTTCGTCAGATGCAGATTGAAGAGCCCAACCATCCTGATTAACTGCGGCAAGTACTACTTCTCTATCGTTTTTAAGTTCATAACTGATTCCTTCACAATGAAGTGCTAATCCATTTTGCTTAACTGCGGTAAGTACTATTTCTCTATCCTTTTTAATTCTATTTGAAGCAGAATTTAATGCCAAACCATCTTTTTTAACAGCATTCAAAACAACTGCATTGTCATCTCTTAGTTTTGCTGACGCATAATCAAGTGCACGACCATTTTGCGAAATTGCTTGAATCATAAATTCATCATCATTTTTAAGTTCTTTTGATACAAATTTCATTTCTTCTATATTATGCTTAATTCCTGCTAATACGAAGTACTTATTATTTCTTAAATTTTCATTTTCGGGTAATTCAAGGACAAGCAAATCTCCAAGTTTATACTCAACTTTATACCCATATTTTTCAGAATTTTTATCAGCATTCTCTTTGCTTTTTATAACTATTTCCTTAGCAAGTCTTAAATATAAAAGTTCTTGTTCTTTTATTAATTTTTCTTCTTTTTTACTAGAAACTTTATTTACAAAATTCTTTATAATACCCATAAAACTTCCACCCCTTTAAATTAAAATTACTATTTATAGTATATATCCAAAAAAATACTTTGTCAATATTAAACTAAAAATTACTAGCACAAAAAAATAAATATAAGTTTGTTTTTATATGCTTTTTATTAATAAAAATAAGGTTTAAAACTATAATTATTTTCAGTAATTATATCATTAATTATTCATATGTTTGAAAAGTAAAGTTATTAATTTTTGGTGAGTTATTAACAATATTTTGGAGTTATTAACAATTTTAACAAAGTTATTAACAATTTGTCAACATATAAAATAAACTGATATATCGTCATATAAAGGCTGTTTTAAAAAAGTTATTGACAGTTTCAACACCCCCTACTACTACTACTCCTTTAAATATATATATAATTGTATATATACACCGCGCGCGCGTACGCATGAAGAAAAACATTATAAAAATTAGAATTAATTATTGCTTTAAACAAAAAAATATAAAAGTAATTTGAACACATCGAAAAACTGCTAGTTAGGAGTAAAGATGAATACCAGCAATAATTATATCAAACAAATTAAAAATGCTAAACGTGGCGGCTACACCCCTACACTTGCCAAAGA
>JAVWAR010000007.1:0-21943 GCA_036649955.1 Clostridia bacterium
CAAACATTAAATAATTTTTCATATCTTTATTTTATCACATATTTAATTTTTATGCAATTAATTAGAACAAATGTTTGTATATCTAATGTTTTTTAGATAAATTTTGACTATAATTATTTTGAATATATTTTTTTGTAGTGTATACTATTACTAATTAAGTGAGGGAAAACTATGGGGTTATTTAATAAATTGTTAAAACGTAGTGCATATAAAGAGGCATTAAAAAAAATAGAGATTGAAGATAAATTAGGTGTTGATGTAAAATCTTCTAAATCATTTGGTGAGGATGATGAAAATGTTAAATCTTCTGAAACGCGTTTAATGAAAAGTGTGACGCAACTATATCCAAGCAGTGAACCCGCACATGAAAGAGAAAACATTAACGGTGTAAGTTTAAATGATAAATCTAGTCCTATAAGCGCAAGTAAAAATGCATCAAATGCAGAAAAAGTTAATATGTCTAAACTTGTTGTGGAACAAAAATATAAAAACAATAACGAAAGTGTTAATAAGAGTGATGCTGGTACTAATTCAGCAGATAAAACGAAAGAGAGTGAGCCTAAAAAAAGTTCAGATTGGTTAAAGGCATGGCTTGAAATGCGTGAAAAAGAGTATCAGGAAAAAACAACTAATAAACCACAGGTAGGTGTTAACACTGATAAACCTAAAAAAAAGTCGGATACGGAAACACAAGGTGATAAAGATTAATATATATGTTTAAAAAAGCCAAGGAAGTTTTACTTTCGGTAATTCCTATTGTAATAATTGTTTTGTTAATTCATATAACGATGTATAAGTTCGATATTGAAGTGCTTGTACATTTTTTGCTTGCTGTTTTATTACTTATAGTTGGTGAAGTGCTGTTTTTATTTGGGGTTGATAAAAGCATAATGCCCATGGGAGATATTGTTGGAAATTCAATTAATAAAATTAGTAAATTCTTAATAATATTATTGTTTGGTTTTATGTTTGGTTTTTGTGCAACGCTGGCTGAACCGGATGTGCAATCATTTGTTACTCAGGCAAGCGATGTTGGGTTTAATGTTTCAAAAATATTATTTATGTTCTGTATAGGTGGCGGTGTTGGTATTGGTGTTGCTATTGGTTTGTTTAGAATTGTTGCCAACTTTTCTATTAAATATGTTTATTTAGGCTTAATTTTTCTGGTATTTGGTGTGGCAATATTTGTTCCTGATAGTTTGATTGCACTTGCGTTTGATGCCGGTGGGGCTACTACGGGCATTGTTACAGCACCCTTTTTATTGGCCTTAGGCGCGGGAGTTGTTAGAAATAAAGTGACGAAATCAACTGGTGATGAGAGTTTTGGTATGATTGGTATTGCATCATTATTGCCAGTTCTTGCAATGCTTATGTTATCATTCAACATTTCAATTTCTGATACGCCAACCAATGTAGAGCAATATCCACTTTTGATAAATGCTTTAATTAATGCAGTTGTTGCCATTGTACCCATTGTACTTATATTTTATATATTTCAATTATTATTTGTTAAATTGCCATTTAAAAAGAAATTAAATTTATTTGGTGGGATACTTATTTGTTTTGTGGGATTGTTTATATTTTTAATTGCAATAAGTTATGGACTTATTGGGATGGGCAACGCTTTTGGAGATTTTCTAGCCAAAAATGATAAGATATGGCTAACATTTATAATTTGTTTTGTTTTTGGATTTGTTATTGCGTGTGCCGAGCCGGGACTTAAAATACTTGGTGAACAAGTAGAATCTGTAACACGTGGTGGAATTAAAAAAATGTTGGTTGTTTTATCAGTCGCATTGTCAATGGGAATAGCCGTTTGTCTTGCACTTATAAGAACATTGTATGGTGTTGATATTTGGTGGTTTTTAGGTATTGGATATGCAATTATAATAATAACTATGATATTTTGTCCCAACCTTTTCACGGCGATTGCCTTTGACTCAGGTGGTGTTGCTTCCGGACCAATGTCGTCATCATTTTTGCTTCCAATAATGGTAGGTATTGCATCAAGTCATGGTTTGGCGACGGGGGGTTTTGGACTTGTTGCGCTGATAGCAATGATGCCTATCATTGTAATTCAGGTGTTGGGTCTTTTCTATAAGGTTCAAGTTGATAGAGTAAGTAAACTTAATATTCATAGTGCATTCATGAGGACAATTAGCGCTGAAAAATTTAGCAATATTGATGCAATGGAATATAACCATAGAAAAATTTTGAGAAAGAAGAGGGAACAAGATTATGAAATCGAAAGCAAATAAACTCAAAATACAAGAACAAAAATTGCGTGAAATAGATGAATTGGATTTATGTATATTTATTGTTGAAAAAGGTTATGCTGATAACATTATGAAGAGAATTAAAGAGCAAGGAGCGATTGTATTAATTTGCTTACAGGCGAATGGTGTAAGTAGAAGTGCTGTTGCCGAGTTCTTTTCAAGTGATAATTGTGATTATGAATTAATTGTTGTACAAGCCAAAGCGGAAAGTTCAGTCAACATTATTGAGTCGATTGCAACAGAATTTAATTTTAATGCAAAGGGTAATGGTAAGGCTTTTTTAATTAATATAGATGGTTATATGGGAAATAAAGCATTGTTTTTATAATGATGAAAGGAGAAAGAATATGGAAAACGAGTTTAATGACGAAAGTAAATTAATAATTTCAATAGTCAATAAAGGCTATGCGAGTGAAGTTGTTTCAGAGGCTAGAAAAGTTGGTTCAAAAGGTGCAGTAATTTTAACTGGAAAGGGCACGGCTCTTTCAGATAAAAAGTTTTTTGGGTTTAATGTTAGTCCTGAAAAAGAGTTGATATTAATTCTTGTTAAGACAGAAATAGCATTACCTGTATTAAAGGCAATATATGCGAAAGTTGACGTAATGAGTGATGCAGGTGGTGTGGTTATGGCAATTCCTGTAAGTTATTCTGCGGGATTTATAGAAAATAATGAACTTGAAATAAAAGAATAATATATAAAAAAGGGCAATTTAAATATAAAATTTTTTATATTTTAAAATTCTAAAAACAATAAAAAAAGGCAATTATGCGCCTTTTTTTATTGTTTTTACATTATTTACTATGACTTTTGCAATATTTGCTGTGCCATTGTTTAAAGTTAGTTTATTCATTTCTGATATTATATTTATTCTATTATTATAAGTTTTTATAATTAAACTTATAAATTCATTATTATTAATAGTGTCTTGATTTACTATTTCTGCAATGCCTTTTGTTTTAAAATAATTGGCATTTTCAACTTGGTCACCGCGCGAATTTCCTTTTGGAAGAGGGACTAAAATCATTGGGGTTCTCAGTGATGCTATTTCAAAAATTGTATTGCTACCACTTCTTGATATAACGAGAGAAGATATGCTTATAAGTTCAAGTAAATCGCTAGAATATTCTAGTTCAGTATATCCATTTATTGAAATACCTGATAGATTGTTTTTTCCGCATAAGTGCAAAACGTTAAAAGTTTTTGTAAGTTCAGTCAAATTGTTCCTTATAAGTTCATTTAATTTTCTTGCACCTTGACTTCCGCCAGTAACCAAAAGTAATGGTTTTACTGATGTTTTATATTTTGTTTTTAATTTATTTATATAATCATCACTTTTTAATTCTCTAATTGGCGCACCTGTAAAAATCCCTTTTTTTAATGATTTTGCCGTTTTTTCAAAGGTTGTGCATACTTTTTTTGCAAAAATTGCAGAAAATTTATTTGCAAGTCCTAAACTTAAATCCGATTCATGACATATAACTGGTATTTTTAGAAGGTAGGATGCGATTACTACTGGAACTGAAACATAGCCTCCTTTTGAAAATACAATATCTGGATTTGTTTGTTTGATTATTTTTTTTGCTTGATGAATTGCCTTTATTAATACAAAGGGAATTTTTAAATTTTTAAAAAACTTCTTTCGAACAAATTTAGTAGAAGATATTGGATAGTATGGTATTTTTTCATTGGTTATCAGTTGCTTTTCTATACCTTGTTCACTGCCAATATAAAATATTTTATCAAAACTTTTTGAAAGATAAGGTAATAATGCAATGTTTGGTGTTACGTGTCCCGCAGTTCCGCCACCCGTCAATATAATTTTCATTTTATTCCTCCATCTTTTTTATCTTTTTATGTCTTATCATTAATTTATGATAATTATATGATTAATATGCAACGTGCAAATTTATTAAAAGTCATTACTATTAAGTAATTTTAAAAATTAAGTTCAATACATTTGCTCAAATTATATCTTTTTGATATACTACTAATAGTTATGCTATTTATATAGGAGAATCTAAATGTCAGTTAAAACTACTTATGATGCCAAAGATATACAGGTGCTGGAAGGTCTTGATGCTGTGCGTCTTCGTCCAGGCATGTATATTGGAACTACTGGTCCAAAGGGACTGCATCATTTAATATGGGAAATTGTTGATAATGCCATTGACGAAGCGGCAAATAAAAATTGTGATGAAATTTCAGTTATACTACATGATGATGGTTCTTGTTCTGTTGCAGATAATGGAAGAGGAATACCAGTCGATATTCATCCTACTTTAAAGGTTAGTGGTGTAGAGGTTGTATTTACTCAGTTGCATGCCGGTGGTAAATTTAATAGTGAGAACTATGCATATTCGGGCGGTCTTCATGGTGTTGGTGCATCAGTAGTAAACGCATTGTCTTCATGGCTTTATGTTGAGGTTTGCAAAGATGGAAAGAAATACACACAAAGATTCTCAACTATAACAGATAAAAATGGGAAATTAAAAAGTGGTGTGCCTGAAACTCCACTTACTTGTGTTGGAGATACATTGTCACATGGGACGATTGTTAGATTTATGCCGGACGCGCGTGTTTTTGAAAGTGTTGAGTTTTCTAATGATATTGTCAGAAAAAGATTAAAAGAACTTGCCTTTTTAAATAAAAACATTAAACTTATATTTATAGACGAACGTGAAAAGAAAAATTCAGATGATTATAAACGTGAGTATATGTTCTCTGGTGGTATTATTGACTTTGTTAGTTATTTAAATGATGAGAAAACTACACTTTTTTCAAATCCAATTTTTATTGAGGGTGAGAAAGATGGAATTTTGACATCACTGGCTTTTCAATATACTGATGGATACACTGATAGCGTATTCTCTTATGTCAATAATATACCGACTTCTGAGGGTGGTACTCATGAAACCGGTTTTAGAAGTGCGATTACGAGAGTGTTTAATGATTCTGCTAGAAAGTCGGGGCTTTTAAAGGATAAGGAATCAAATCTTATTGGTGATGATTTTAGAGAAGGGCTTACCGCTGTACTTTCAATTAAAATGAAGAATATTCAATTTGAAGGTCAGACAAAAACCAAACTTGGAAACCCAGAGGCAAAATCTGCCGTTGAAAGTGTTGTTTTTGATAAATTATGCGAACTACTAAATGGTAAAGGTAATGGAAAGGTTCTTGATGTTATCATATCAAAAGCAGTTAGTGCAGCAAAGGTTAGAGAGGCATCACGCAAGGCCAAAGAAATTGCAAGACAAAAAAACAGTATTGAGAACTCAACACTGGTTGGGAAATTGAGCGCTTGTACAGGAAGGTTTGCGCAGAATAATGAGTTGTTTATTGTTGAGGGTGATAGTGCGGGTGGCAGTGCCAAACAAGCAAGAGATCGTCATTTTCAAGCAATTTTACCTCTAAAAGGTAAACCATTAAATGCCGAGAAAAAGCGTATTGACCAAGTTCTTATTAATGAAGAAATACGTACAATAATATCTGCACTTGGTGCGGGTATTGGTGAAGATTTTAATTTGGAAAATTTGAAATATCATAAGGTTATTATTTTGGCAGATGCTGACCAAGATGGTGCACATATTCGTGCAATATTATTGACATTCTTTTTTAGATATATGAAAGAATTGATTATGGATGGGCATGTATTTATTGGATTGCCACCACTTTATAGGGTTTCTAAAAGGGACGTTTTGGAGTATGTTTACTCAGATGCTGAACTTCCTGAAACCATTGAAAAAGTTGGCAGAGGCTACGCTTTGCAAAGATATAAAGGTCTTGGAGAAATGAATGTTGAACAACTTTGGACAACAACCATGGATCCTAAAAACCGTACACTAGTTCAAGTTACGATTGATGACGCTGCGGCTGAAAAAATGATAACTACATTAATGGGCGATAATGTTGAGGCGCGTAAACAATATATTAGTGACAATGCTAATTTTAATAAAGAAGACAGAGTCGGCTCGCAATATTTGGCATAATGATAAGGGGGAAATGGTTATGACATTAAATAGAAATAAAAGGATAACAATGATAGTATTATCTATTGCGTTTGTGTGCGTTGCCATACTAACACCCGTAATAACTTTGCTTGTTAGAAACAATCAAACATATGTAGAAAATAAAGGCGAGTATACTCTTCGTTTTAAAAGAGATGGTCTTGGTGAATCATATTATAATATTGTGAGTTATAATGGAACGGACACTATTGTAAATGTTCCGAGCAAAATTGAAAAACTTGAAGTTCGTGGGATTGCAAAAAATGCATTTAGTGCAGAAATTAATTCCAACAACAAAAATATAATAAAAATTACTTTACCAGATACTATAAGAAGTATTGGAGAAAATGCTTTTAGTGGACTTGAAAATATTACTGAAATAATAGTCCCAAGTAAAGTTTCTTGTATTGAACATGGAACTTTTAAAAACAATACTAAACTTAATAATGTTACTTTATCAAATAACGCTATTATAAAAACTGGTGCTTTTGATGGCGCAAATAATTTTACAAAATGTAATATAATTGGTGATAAGAATAATACAATATTAAATAGAAATCTTATTCAGTCATTGCCATCATCAGTCAAAGAACTTACGACTAATGAAAACATAAAAATCATAGAAAGTAATACTTTTGATAGAAATACACAAATTCGAAAATATGCATTTTCGGGTGTTGAAACCGTAAAAAGTGATGCATTTTCATCATTTTTGGTAGAAAACATGAAATTTTCAAATTTCTTAGCATCAATAGAGTCATCTGCTTTCAATGGAACTATAATTAAATCAATTAGTTTGATGGGCGCTAAACAAGATGCAAAACCTGCAATTATTTCAACGAATGCCTTTGTAAATAATTCAAGTGTAAACAAGGTGTCATTGATTTCATCAGCCTCGTTAAACTCTGTTTTTAAGACAGATATAAGTATGATACTTTCAATGCCAAGTATTGGGGAGTTGTATATTGACCCACTGGTAAATGAAGTTTTTGCATCTTCTTTTGGTAAGATGATTAATATCAATATTCCTTCATTATCAGTAGCACAAGATATTTTGAGGCTTGAACTTCCTTCAACGGTTAATATAGCCAACTTAAATATATTGACATCAAATGATTCTACTACATTAGGTGGTGTATCAACGCTTAATAGTATTTTAAAAAATGTTGAAACATTAAGAGTGTCAAATTATTTTACATCAGTTAATGCTGAATTTTTGAATGTACTTACTGGTTTAAAAGGTCTTACGTTGCCACTAAGTTTGACTGGTGGTATTACTGGTACTTTTAATTCAAATACAAATCTTAAAACGCTTTCGTTTTATGGTGACGGAATTGTTTCTTCGTCGCTTATAAAGTCTTTGCCGGTATCTCTTTTAAATGGAATTACATCATTACATTTTATTGATGGAATTATTGGAACTGAATCAACAAGTAATGTTGCTTTATTTTCGAATATGACTTCACTTAGCAGTGTTACATTTAATGAAGGGTTTAAGGTTATTGGTGACAATTCATTTTCGGGCATTTTTACAAATGGAAAGGTTTCCATTGAATTCCCATCATCTATTGAAGAAATTGGTAAATCAGCATTTTTAAATTGTAGCGGGCTTATTTCTATTGGGTTTAAACCTGATTCTAAACTTGCAGTAATTAAAGATAATGCCTTTAAGTCTTCATCAATCGCTTATGCCATTGATTTGTCATTTGTAAAAGATTTGAAAATAGGTTCAAGTGCTTTTGCGTCTTGTGTTTCTATACCAGAATTTATTATAGATTCAACAATTATTACGACAGGCACTTCAATAATTAGTGGAACAAAAATAATAAACCTTAAAATTGTAAACAAGTATAAAGATACAATTTTAGAAAGTAAAACACTTAAAGATATGTCAAATGATAGTTTATTGCATGTCATTATTGCAGAGGGAATTACTGCAATATCTTCCTTTGAAACTAGTGAAGAAAACCTTTTGAGAAAGGGCGTGTTTGGTAACCCTGATATTACATTGACAACATTAACGTTGCCATCGACACTAACTGAAATTGGCGACAATGTTTTTGCGGGTTTAAAAGTAAAACATGATATATCTTGTGATAATTTGACCAGTTTGGGCAAGTTTGCATTTGCTGGTGCAAAAATAAATCAAACAAACCCTAATGCTGTATTATCATTCCCATCACTTAGGATAGTTCAGGAAGGAACTTTTCAGGCAACGAAGGTCGGGTTTTTAAATATAGTTAAGATAAATACAATTTCGAATAATTCGTTTAACTCATGCGAGATTGGTGCAATTAATGCAAGTAGTAAGGGTGAGTATAATTTAGATGGAATTAGTGATATTGGAATAAATGCTTTTGATAATTGTGCGCTTATTACAAAAGTTGACATTTCTGTATTCTATAATGCTACTATCTTAAAGTCAAGAGGGATATTTAATCTATGCTCAAATATTATAGAAATAAATATCAACTCAGCCGCTGGCATTGAAAATGAACAGGGTATAATGACTCTTTATACGGTTTCGAACGAGTTTTTGAAAAACTTTACTTCTTCACTTAGTATTAGTAGTTCATCTATTGTTACAATAAATGTTTCAAATATTATTACTGTTGAAAAAGATGCGTTGGCAGGCTTTAAATCAACAATTAACGGAACAATCATTGGACGTTAGTATTGCAATTTGATTGTTATAATTATAATTTTTTAAAAGGACGGCACACGTCACAAAGTTATTAAAAGGACGATACACGTCCTTTTTTGCTTATATCTTAATATGTTTAATTTATATCCATTTTTCGCTAAACTTTGCAAAATGATTGGCCGTTTAGTCGTATATTATTTTATAATTTAAAAGATGCTAATATGAGAGAATTATATTTCCTAAAAAAGCCTTTATTACCATTAATTTGCTTGCGCTATAATGCTATTTTAGTATATAATACTTATATAGGTATAGGCATCATTTGTTGTTTTATTGGTTTATTAAGTCTTGCAAAAGGAAGAATATTATGAAGAAGAGAAGCAAAGTTTTACTAATAGTGTTGACTTGTTTAATGATAGTTACAGCAGTTGCTGTTCCACTTACGGCTTATTTTGTAAAACAACAGGAAATTAATAATTTACAGAAGGACCCCAATTTGAGTCCTGCTGATTCTTTGCTTGCAAGTAAATTTGCTTTTAGATATAAAAAAGATAATTCAGGTAACCCATATTATGAAATTAGTGCATATAAGGGAATTGACACAAACGTTATTGTTCCCGATACGTTCAGAGGTAGTCCTGTCAAATCTTTATCACGTAACGCATTTAATGGTCTTTCTAACTCTACCAACTCAAAAATTACTTCAATTTCTCTTCCTTCTTCACTTAACAATATTGCAGGCAGTGTATTCGCTTCTTGTAGTTCACTTAAAACAATTAATTTTAAAGGCAAAACCAATACATTTGATTCAAGTATCAAAATTGGTAGTTTTGCCTTTTCGTCTTGTTATAGTTTAAACTCACTTACTGTTACAACAGACACCAAACTTGGTGAAGGTGCTTTTACAAATTGTTTAAATCTTAAAACTTTAAATATTGTACTAGAAGATGGCAGTGCTAATAAAACTCTTGATAAAACATTTGTATCATCACTTCAAAATTCGTCTGTTATGACGTTATCTATTGATAGAAATATCAAAATTATTACTGATAGTGCTTTTGCTGGTTTTAGTGGTCTTAAATCTGTTAGCATTCCTGCATCTTGTTCTGTTGCTTTAAATGCATTTAATTCATCAAATAAAATTGAGAAATTGGATATTACTATTGGAAATACAATTTCTGCCGAAATTGACGATACCAACGTTGCTGGGCTTATAAATCCTGCATGTTTGAAGACGGTTACTCTTGCAGATAGAATAGTTGGCGTTCAGGCATTATTGTTTAATAATTGTTCTAAACTTGAAACTATTAATCTGGACAAAGTTAAGTCTATTGGTGACAATGCTTTTAGAGGGTGCGCTTCACTTAGAAGTGTGTCACTTTCAAGTATTAATGTTATTGGTATTGGTTCAGGTGCTTTTGAAAATTGTTCTCTTTTGCAGACAGTAGAACTTTCAAAGATTATTGAAACAATTAAACCTAATACTTTTAAAAATTGTGTTAGCCTTGAAAATATAGTTATGCCTGAAAGCCTTAAAAATATTGAAGAGTATGCATTTTTTGGAAGCCGTATTTCTACATTAGAATTTGGTGATAATTTAATTAACATTAACGAACATGCCTTTGGAAATAACACAATGCTTAGGAATATAAGTATTGATTCAAAGGTTCTAATAGGTAATACGTCTTTTGAAAACGTTACTTTTAAAAACGTTGTAATACGAGTAATAACAACTCCTCTTACAAATGATTATGTAAGTAAAATTGTTACGGGTTCTTTGACGGCGCTTACAATATCAGATAAACCATATGTTGCGAATTTATTCCAAAATGGCTCAAACGGGTCATTTGCATCAGGTGTCAGTGTTGGCAAAAAATCAATACAAAATTTGTATTTTAATATTGATACAAATATAGATGAATTATCAAGGAATATGTTTGAAGGTATAGAAATTGAACATATAGTTCTCACTGGTTCTACTACAAACATAATTACACAGAGTGTTGCAAAACTATTTTTAAAAACATCTGTAAAATCAATTCAGTTCGATGATAAAATTAAGAAAATTGCACCAGCAGCATTTGAAGGATTTACTTCATTAAAATCTGTTGGGTTTTTGTCACCCGAACTTGATATAGGTAACCAGTCTTTTAAAGATTGTACACTATTAAATGATGTTGTATTTAACTCTTCATCAATTATTAACGTTAAGTTAATGTCAAATTCATTTGAAAATACTTTGTTCGAGAAAGATATTGGAGTTAATGGATTTACTATAATTGCTGGTAATTTAATTAAATATACCGGTAAAGATGTTGATGTAGTAATTCCTGAAACAGTTAACAATATTGCTACTGATGCGTTTAGCCAAAATACAAATATTATAAGCGTGTCTGTATCTTCTGGCACGGTAATTAATGTTGGTGCTTTTGCATCAAATCCTATTAATAAGGTTACAATTACAAGAGGTACTAATTTTAATGTTAATTATAATTTGGCACAAATATTCCCACAACTAAAAACTCTTGAAATATTTAATGGTATTCAATTTGCAGAGGCTGGAAATGTTTTATTAAATAATTCTACACCAGTTACTCTTGATTCACTTAAAATAAATGGTTTTGATAATGCAGAACTTTCTGCATCAATGATAAATAAACTTGGAAATAACTTTATAAAGATGGAACTTGCAGGAAGTATAAGTAGAATACCTGAAAAAACATTTTTTGGTTTTTCAAAGTTAATTAATGTAATAATCAATGCGTCAGTAATTTCGATTGGTGATTCGTCTTTTGAAGATACCTCAATTAATGCCTTAGTTCTTCCTGAAACTCTTCAAGCGATTGAAGTTAAGGCATTTAAAAATACACGTCTTACGTCTGTAACTTTTCCAAATAGTCTTTTAACTATTAAAAATAGTGCATTCAGCACAAATACTGAATTGGCTAAGATTGAGGGTGGTCAAAATGTAACGCTTATTGAAGATGATGTCTTTACTGGCACTGCATGGATAAATCAGCAAAATGGTTATATAATTTTTGGTGGTTCATTAATTGCATATAAAGGAACTGATACTAAAATTGAGATTGACGGGAAAGTAACCGCACTTTCTAATGGAGTAAATGTTGAGAGGACATATAATAGAATTTCTACTGGTGCTTTTGCAAATCTACCATTGGAGTCTGTTACGATTAAAAATTTAAATATTGTATTTGGCAATGATATTTTTGCGGGTACTGGTGTAACAGAGGTAACAATAGATGCAACAGAAATCAATAGAGATATTAGTAATCTATTTAATGGGGACTCTCCATTTACAAGTGTTGTATTTAAAAATTCAGCAAATTCTAAAATGATATTTACTGGAACTATAATCAATGGAGCAACTCGTCTTAAAAATATCACGATGAGTGCAAATTCATTTATAGAAAGTGCTAATAGTTTTATTAATAGTTCGCTTTTAACTAATATCAATTTTAGTGGTATTGGTTTGATACCAAACGCGAACTTTATGAGTTTAGCGAATAATAAATCAAACAATAAATCAACAATTAAAACTCTTGTACTTGATAATGAAGCAACAGTTGAACCATATTCAATGCAGATAATTCAAGGCTTGCAAAATGTTGTTATGGGCTTCAATGCTGTTGTAAAAAATGTCTTTGGTAATGATACTGTATCAGTACTTAAAATTTTAGGTACAAAAGAAATAAATACCGATTTTGTCAATAATTTGAATAAAACTGCACTAAAAACATTGAATTTTGCAGATTTTGGTGAGGCAGAAAATAAAATTATTGCTAATAATTCCTTTGAATCTTTTTCAAATGTCACACTTAAATTGCCAAACAATTTGACTGCGATTGGCGATAATGCGTTTATGAATTCTAAGATAAAAACACTTACATTACCTGCATCTGTAAAGAGTATTGGAAGTAATGCTTTTAGAAATATGAAAGCGCTAGATAAAATTAATTTTGCACCTGAAATGGTTATTGATAACTTTGGTGAAAATGTATTTCTTGATTCAAAGTGGATTGATTCACTTAGACTTGAAACTCCAAATCAAACTGAGATTCAAAATAAGTTTGGTACAGGTTTAATCATTGCAAATGGTGATGTTACTGTTGCAAGTACAATATATCTTGCAAAACTTAGCACTGCTGATGTAAATCTTTCATCAAGCCCTGTCAAATTTATTACAGAGAATGCTTTTGGTGGGAGTAAATTGGGGAGTAAATTTACTACTGCTACATTAAGTGAAAAAATTGTATTGCTTGGTTCAGGTGCGTTTGCAGGTTGTTCAAGTCTTACAACAATTAATGCTTTTCCAAGTTTGATTACTTCTATTAAGGCTGATGTATTTAAAAATTGTTCAAGTCTTACTGATATTAACAATATGGCTACACTAAATGAAATTGGTAAGGACTCATTTAATGGATGTATGAAGTTGGCAACAATTAATATTGCTACTGATGGAAAGTTTGATAACACTGCTTTCTTAAATACAAACGTTATTAATTTAAATATTTTTTCATCGAGTTCAAGTTTGGCTGTTGCTGATACTTTTATGAATTCATTTTTACCTCTTATAAATTCAGTTACAAAAATTGTATTCCATGGTATCACAAATATTAATAATAGTGATACTGGAATTTTTGCAGACATGAAATCATTAAGTACAATAGATTTGCAATTTTCACCAAATATTGTAGTTGGTAACAATTCATTTAAAAATATCAAGACACTTAATAATATTTTATCAACCACGAGCATTAAGAGTATTGGTGATAGTTCTTTCTCGGGATGTTCGAACCTTAATACTAAAATTGATTTTTCAAGTTGTGTGTCAATAGGGAATAGAGCGTTTGAAAATTGTACAGCATTAACTGCTGTAACGATTGCTACCGCTATTGGAACAATGGGTGAATACGCATTTTCAGGTACTGGTCTTACATCACTTGATTTAAGTACTTTAATTGCTATGACAATCATAAGCAATTATGCTTTTTCAAATTGTGTAAGTCTTACTTCGGTAACACTACCAGAAAATACTTTTCAAATTTCAACAGGCTCTTTTGAGGGCTGTTCTACGCTTGCTCAAATTAATTTAAAAAATGTAAACTTTATAAAAGACAATGCATTTAAAAATTGTAAATTATTAAATAATATTGTAACAACCTCGCTTAATGAGATTGGAATCAGTGCGTTTGAAAATTGTACTAGCCTTTTATCAACTGCTGGAAATGGATTTATACTTGATAATGTGACAAAATTATCAGCGCGCGCGTTCTTTGGTTGCTCGGAACTTACAAATATTGATTTAAGTTCTGTAACAGGAACCATTGGAAATTCAGCATTTGAAAATTGTATTAAACTTAGATTGCTTACAATTAATCCTGAAACGGTTGTTGGTAGCAATGCTTTTGTTCACACAATAATTGATTCAATTAATTTTGTAAATAATATGACCGGTACAACTAAACATATAACTTCTTCATTTATGACGTCACTTAGAAGTGGTGGCATTCAGGCAGTTAATGTTATTTCACTTGTTTTTAGTGGTGCTTTTGAAATTGATAATAATACTACTGGAAGCGCGGGTGCGTTTGAAGGTTTTAATAAACTTGTAAATGTTGACTTATCATCAATTAATGTAATTGGAAACAATGCTTTTAACGCATGTGCTTCACTTACTACGGTGACCTTGTCTTCGGCGCTTACTAGAATAGGTAGTAATGCGTTTAAAGGTTCTGCTTTAAATAATTTAATGTTAACAAACAATGTTGCAGTTGGCAAAGGTGCTTTTGCAAATGTTACGGCACTTAGCGCTGTTACTTTGCCATTAAGTGTGAATTTTGAATCTGGTGAAGGTGTTTCAGCATTTGACAACACATCAATTACTCATGTTGAATTTAAAGGCTCAACAACTTCTAGTATGCTTACTAAAAATTATGTTAATTTATTACAAAACAATGGTTTAAATAAAGTTGCACATGTAAGTTTTAATGGGGCATTCACTACGGAATCAGTTAATATGGATATAGTAACTGATACCACAACTATTGGTGTGTTCTCGGCATGGACCAACCTTATTGATATTAATCTTTTGGGCGTAACAACACTTGGTAACGCAACGTTTATGAATTCTAATAATCTTACGAATGTAGATTTTGGTACAATTCCAACTGTTACAAGTATTGGTGATAATTGTTTTGCTGGTTTAAAATCTTTCAATAATATTGTCATACCTGAATCAGTTGTCAGCCTTGGTAAGTCTGCTTTTGCAGATAGTGGTATTACAAATATTACACTTTCTTCACAAATTAAAACAATTAAAAACTCAACATTTAAAGGTTGCGTAAATTTAGCATCTATTAATATTTCAAACATTGCTAATATTGAGGCGAATGCTTTCCATAGTTCAGGACTTACAACTATTGCTTTGCCAACTCCAATTACTGAATTAAATGAAAGTACTTTCAATAATTGTAAAAAATTGACGGCAGTAACTTTCCCAAATAACTTTGTTGCTATTGGCAATAGTGCATTTGAGGGTTGTAGTGAACTTTCAATTAATTTTGCAAATTTACCAAACTTAACAACAATAGGAAATAACTCATTTAGAAATGCCTTAAAACAAAATTCACTTGATTTTACATCTAATTTATTGCTTACAAATATTGGAGCAAACGCATTTGCTGGTGCAAATGCAGTTCAAACAATAACAATAAACAATAATGTTGCTGTTAGTGAAAATTCGTTTGCTGTAACTTCACTTGCCGTTGCTTTAAACATTAAAAAACTTGCTACTGGAAATGGTAATTGTTCTGCAAATTATTCACTTGCGTTTGGTGCGCAATCAGTACTTAATGAAATAACTATTGGTGAGGGTATTACAACTCTTACAAGTAATTTTGGTGGTTTACAAAAACTTGCTACCGTTAACGTTCCAACAACATTAACAACTATTGGAAATGATGCATTTGTTGGTGATATACTTCTAAGTAAAATTACTACTGCTGGTGATGTTTCTGGAAATCTTAATGGTGTAATTAATATTTCATTAATAACTTCTATTGGAAATAATGCTTTTGCAAATTGCAGTGCTATTGCGTCTGTAAATCTATCAAATATAAATCCTGTTTTAATTGGGAATAATGCTTTTAGTATGTCTGGCAATACAGCGCTTGCAACAATTAATCTTAACAAAGTCACCACAATAGGTGATAGTGCTTTTGCTGGCTGTGTAAAACTTAATAATGTTGATTTATCATCTGCTACGAATATTGGGAATTTAGCATTTAGTGGAGCGACTTTATTAAGTGAGGTTATATTAAGACATTCAGTTGTGTTTGGTAATTTAAACAACGCATTTACTGGTACAAAAATTACAAAATTGAATTTATTAATTGTTGGTAATCGTGATACCATTATTACAAAAGAAATTATGACAAACATGATTAATCAGGGTATTACCGCTAATCTTGTTAAGGAAATTGGAATAGTTGGTGAATTTAGTGTAAATGCTGGCACAAATAGTGCTACTGGTGTATTTACTGCATTTAATAATATTACTTCATTTAATGCAAATGGTGTTTTACAAATTGGTGCGTATGCATTTACAAATTGTTCTTTACTAACAAATGTTATAATTACTAATTGTACAAGTATTGGGAACTATGCTTTTAAATCTACTAATTTAACGTCAGGTAATACTGATGCAAGTGCACTAGATTTAAGTAATGTTGTGACTATTGGTGATAGTGCTTTTTATGGACTTACTACTATTGCGAATGTTAAACTTGGTACTGAACTTGTAACTATTGATAATAATGCATTTACAGGCTGTACTGGACTTAGTGTAAACCTTTCATCATGTGTTAAACTTCAATCTATTGGTGATAGTGCTTTCTCAGGTAATGCTTATAAAAATGTAACACTTGATTTAACACAAAATGTTGCTCTTACTAACATTGGTGTTGGTGCGTTCCTTGATTGCGTATCAATCACTAGTCTAAAAATATTAAATAAAAACGCATCATATATTGGTGTCAATGCTTTTTCAGGTACAAATGTTGCTTCTCTTGCTATTAATGCAGGTGATACAACGATTAGTTCAAATTATGACCTTGCACTTGGTACAACGAAAACGAAAATTACTTCGCTTACGTTTGGTGATGGCATAAATGCAATTAATGGTAAATTTTCAAATCTTACTTCACTTTCGAGTGTTGTTCTTCCAACGAACAATGTTACCATTGGCGAAAGTGCTTTTATGTCAAACACAAGTCTTGCTAATATTAATTTAAGTAAGGCTACAAGCATTGGTGCAATGGCATTTAAAAACACAATACTTAATTCAGCATCTCTTGATAAATTGGACCTTAGTTTAGCAACTTCAATAGGAAATATGGCATTTTCTAACGCTAATCTTAAAAATGGTGTTACTTTTGGTGCTGGACTTGCAAATATTGGCGATAGTGCTTTCTCTGAAAATAAATTTACGAGTATTGATTTTACTGGCGTAGCAACAACCTTGACTAATGTTGCAAACAATATGTTTAAAGATTGTACACTTCTAACTTCTGTTACGTTGTCTTCTAGTATGACACAGATAGGTGACTTTGCCTTTGCTGGCACTGCACTAAATCTTATTAAGAAAACTCAGGACAATGTACTTACTGGTATAACTCAAATAGGCACAAGTGCTTTTGAAAATACAAAATTGCCTGCAATTTCGTTATTAAATGTTTCATCTTTGGGTACTAGCGCTTTTAAAGGCTGTGCACTTCTTGCATCAGTAGTATTTAATAATGAACTTAGAACTTTGTCAGATAATGCGTTCTTTGGTTGCAGTACTTTAAATTCAGTTAATCTTCCAAGTAAGGCAGAGATTATAGGTGAAGGTGCTTTTGCAGGCACTAGCCTTGGCTCTATATCGTTGCCACAGAGTGTTACAACAATCAATGGCAATGCTTTTGCAAATATTTCAGCATTAAAGAATGTTATGGTATATAATTGTACTAAGATAATTTCTATTAATGCCAATGCTTTTAGTGGTACAACAAATGTAACTGGTTTAGAGATTGTGAAAGGTGATAATTCAATACTAAACTCTAATTACTCAGTAATAAGTAAAAATATTGTAAATTTAAGTACTGGAAGTGGAATTCTTACAATAGCATCGGGTGTTGATTTTAATGATTTTGGACGATTAAAAAATGTATATATGGATGTAAAAATTGTTGGTACCGGTTTATTTAATGCTTGTCCAATGCTTGCTGAGTTATATGTAAATCGTGGGGTAGTAATAAGCGTTGATGCTTTTTATAAAGATAAAACGAGTTATCCAAAAATAAATTTAAGCGGTTACCAAGTTAGCAGTGGCGCAGATGTTCTATTTACTGGATCTGTAATAACGTCAAACTTTACTTCTAAATTTGATAAGACAACGATAAAAACCATGGGTTTTGTTGGTGGAAGCCAATCAGTTAAGATTGCAGACGATGCATTCTTAGGTTTTGGATATACAAATAAAGTTTATTTAAATGGTTGTAGTTTTGATTCTGGTTTTACATCAGCGCCTGATGTAATTGCCTCTATTGGAAATAATGCATTTAAGTATAGAGATTCGCTTTATCTTGTTGTTGATTCTATGTACCAGCCTATAATGGGGACAAATGTATTTGAAGGGTATAATGGGATGATTGCTGGTGTTTGTACTTTGGAATTTACAAAAGATAAAAATAGTAACGATAAATTAACTACACATGAGTCTTTCAGGTCTAACATTTCAGGTATTCGTGATATTATAATCCCTGACTCAATAACTGCAATAGGCAATGGGTCATTTGAAGGGTTTAGCGCAATAAGTACATTTGATTTAAAAAATGTTACAAATATTGGTGCGCGTGCATTCTTTGGTTGTGCAAGTATTGATAATATCAACTTCTCAAAGGTGGTAACGATTGGAGATAGCGCGTTTGAAAATACCAATTTAACCGCTAATAGCACATTTACTTCACTTACTACACTTGGTGCAGGTGCTTTTGCCGGAACTAAGTTTGCAAATATTGATATTTCAGGTGTTAGTATTATTAATGATAGAACATTTGATGGTTGTATCAATTTAATTACGGTTACAAATAATGCTTTGTTTACACAGATTGGAAATTCAGCATTTAACGGCTGTACCAAACTTGCTAATATTAATCTTACAAACGTAACACAGATTGGAAATTCAGCATTTAGTGGTTGCAGCGCTCTTCCTTCGATTTTAAATCTATCACGTGTTAATCAAATTGGTAATAATGCCTTTGCAAATTGCTCAACAATAAAAACACTTACAATTAATAATAATGCAACTATAAGCAGCAATTCATTCTCTGGCGTGTCTGTTACTAGTTTGACAATTATAAAATCTGGTACGAGTACTATTGTTAATAAAGATTATACAGGGTTAAATCTTACTAGTGTTGAAAGTATAACTTTTGGCGATGGTATAACTTCAATTCAATCTTCATTTGGAGGATTGAATGCTCTTAAAACAATTATACTTCCTACATCTGTAACTATTATTGGTGATACAGCGCGTTCATCAGGTCAGGGTGTTTTTGATACGTGTTCTGCACTTAACTCAATCAATCTTTCAAATGTTGAAGCAATAGGTTATGCTTCGTTTAGTGGTTGTACTTCACTTGTAAATATTGATTTGTCTAGGGTTACAACTATTGGAAGTCGTGCATTTTCTTCTTGCAGGATGACGACACTTACATTGCCTAATATTGTTAGTATTATGGCAGAGGCTTTTATTAATTGCAACTCTATAACGTCTATAACTATGGGCTCTGGCTTACAAACGTTTGATAGTTCTGCTCTTAATGTATCTTCACTTAACTCAATTACTATGAATAATAATAATAAGTATAAAGTTGAAGGGAACTGCTTAATTGAAATTGCAGTTAATGAAGTTGTATTGGGTTGCAAATCATCAGTAATTCCAAGCGGAATTACAAGTATTGGTGATAATGCTTTCTTTAATGCCACAGGTCTTACAAATATTGTTATCCCAAGTTCGGTAACAAGAATTGGAATCAATGCGTTTAAAGCGTGTTCATCTCTTACAAATATTGTTATACCAGACGCTGTTACTCAGATTGATGATTCTGCGTTTGCTGGTACTTCTGCATTGATTAAAGTTTTATTTAATAGTACTAGTCCTTGCAACATTGGAACAAACTTATTCTCAATCAATGCTGGCTTTACAATTCAAGTTCCAAGTATTTATAAACTTGCTTATACTACAAATAATACAATAGTTAATTGGGAACCTTATAAACCTTATATTGCAGACTTATATATAACTCAGGGTCAGTTTAAGTTTGACCCATATACAAATACAATTTTTGAGTACACAGGTACAACGGATACTATTGTTGATATACCTGAAACTATTGATGGTGTTTACGTTTTATATCTTAAAGAAAGTCTTTTCGAAAATAAAACTACAATACAAAAAGTTACAATTCCTACAAGTATTAAAGAACTTCCTTCGTCTGTGTTTGCAGGTTGTACTGGATTGACCATGGTCAATTCAAATGTTGCAGGAGAGGCTAAGGTAAATACATTATCACTTATTAAAACTCTTGCATTTAAAAATTGTACAGGTCTTAAAACGGCAATTACTGCTGTTGATGCAGTTGTTCAAACTGATGCGTGGTTGGGTTCTGGTATAACTACTGTTACTATTGAAGGTGAGGCTGGAACGGTAGTCTTCTCATTCGATATTCCAAACAAAACAATTAGATCTTATCAAGGTACTGATAGAAGAGTAATAATACCAACTAGTATTGGTGGTGTGCCTGTTAAAGTTATTGGCGACAATGCTTTTCTTGGTGCATATATGAAATATAAATGTGTAAGTGTTGTTATTCCAAATGGTGTAACAACAATTAAAAATTCTGCATTTGCAGATTGTACGGAACTTACAAGTATCACAATTCCAAGTAGTGTAACAACTATTGAAATGAATGCATTTGCAAATTGCACAAAACTTGCTAGTGTGAATTTTGAAACAGGCAGTAAACTTACGACTATTGGAGATTCTGCTTTTGGTGGTTGCACTGCTCTTACAAGTATAACGATTCCAAGTAGTGTAACAACTATTGGTCAAAACCCATTTGTGGCTTGTTCAAATTTAAGTTCAATTAATATGGTTGCAAACAGCAACTATAAAGCAGAAAGCGATTGCTTGATAGATATTACAACAAACACTCTAATATTGGGTTGTAAAAATTCTGTTATTCCTAGCGGTGTGACAACTATTGGAATGGGTGCTTTTTATCAGTGTACAGGTCTTACGAGTATCACAATTCCAAACACTGTAACAACTATTGGATATCTTGCTTTTAGAGGTTGCACCGGTCTTACTAGTATCACAATCCCAAGCAGTGTAACAACTATGGGAGATTCTGTATTTTCAGGCTGCACAGGTCTTATAAATGTTATTATGGAGCAACCAAATTCTAGTGCGCTTACAGTAAATTCTACAATATTTCCAAGTAGCAATGTAGGGTTTAAAATTTATGTAAACCCAGCAAATGAAGAGGAATATAAGACAAATAATGCAAAGGGTTGGTCACAATATGCAGGTTCTATTGCAAGCACTTTAACTACCGCAGATGGTTATGCGTTTGTTCCAGCAACTGGTACAATTACAGGCTATACAGGTTCAGCAACAGTGCTTGACATACCAAGTATTATCGTTGGCGTTAGTGTTAAAACAATAGCAGATAATGCTTTTAAAGACAAAACAACAATTACAAGTATAACAATTCCAAGCAGTGTTACTACTATTGGAATGAATTCTTTTAGAGGTTGCACCGGTCTTACAAGTATAACATTGCCAAATAGTGTAACAACTATTGGCTCGGATGCTTTTAATGGTTGCACTGCTCTTACAAGTGTAAACTTTGAAACTGGCAGTAAACTTACAACTATTGGAGATTCTGCTTTT
>JAVWAR010000008.1:0-16257 GCA_036649955.1 Clostridia bacterium
AACAAATCAACAGTTTTATTTAATTCGCTTTTTATTGTTTTAACGTTTTTCATTGTTGCTTTAGGGCAATCGTTTTACAAAGAACAGTACGATAAAATATCTGATTACACTTCTTTAAAAATATTTTTAGACTTTACGTATGAAACAATTTCATCTACAAGTTCCTTGTCTGCTGATGAATGAGTTACGAAACAGCGAGCAGTGTCGGGGTTGTTAAATTTAGATAAAATATCATCAATATATTTTTTTAAAATAAATGTCATTTTGCCACGATATTTTTCAGTAGGCACAATTTTCCCATCAATTAGTTGAAGAGAAGGATGGATGCGTAACATATTTGCACCAAACATAGAAAGCGCAGAGCATCTGCCATTTTTGTATAAATAATCAAGAACATCTACAACGAAAGAGGCCTGAATGTTTTTTGAACGTTCAGTTTCAATTACTGCAATTTGGCTTGCAGTTTTGCCTTTTTCTATTAATTCAGCAGCATGTATAAGCATAAGTCCAGTACCAGAAGAAAGTGAACCGCCATCAACGATAAATATTCTATTGGTATCTAATTCTTTTGCGGCAAGCATTGCATTGTTTGTTGTAGCAGATATACCGGTTGATATACCAATATATACAATATCATTACCAGCATCTAAAAGAGGTTTGAAAAAATCCTTAAAATCTTCAACACTTCTAGCAGCCGTTTTTGGCAAAGCCTTTTTTTCTTGTACAAATTTAAAAATATCAGCAGGAGTTACATTTATTGTATCAAGATATTCCTCACCACCAAGTATTACAGATATAGGCATTAATTTTATATTGTATTTATTTTGTATGTCTTGTGGTAAATCACAGCCACTATCCGATGTTATAATAATTCCCATAATATATTCTCCTAACTAAATAATTTCATATAAATTGCGTATAATAATGTTTTACCATATGGTACATGTAAAATAACTTTACCTAAGAAATCTTTTTCTTGAACCGCACCAATGTATCTAGAATCTGTTGAGTTGTTTCTGTTATCTCCAAGGATATAGTATTCTGTTTCACCAAGAGTAAATGGTATTTCATGAGTTGCTTGATAGTAGTATTGATTGTCCGAAATTGAAGTATCCATAGACATGGTTTCAGCAATATAAGGTTCAGGTAAGGTGAATTTTTGCCCATTAATGGTGGTTATTTCAATAGTAAAAGCAAATTTAAAACCAGAAATATGTGCACCTTTTTTAAACTGAATAGTTTCATTTGGAAGTCCGACAACTCTTTTTATAAACAAATAATCATTGTTCAAACTTGACATATAATGCGATACATTTGCAACAACGATATCTCCGCGATTATAAGTATTTGAGTCTTTTATGTATACAGTATCTGCATTGTGATACACAAGACTAGAACCAGATAAATTGTTATCATAATATTCTTTGTTGATTGTTGGTTGCATACTTGCACCAATAACGGTAAGAGGCGTTAAAATTACTTGCGAAAAGAAAATTGTAAAAATAAAAGCGACACCAAATACAATAAGTAATGATAAAGCAAAAGATTTAGTATGATTTTTAGTATTTGAAATCTGTGCATTTTTGTAAATGGTGGGTTCTTCTAAAAGTGATGAATTTTGTGGCTCTGTTTCTTGCATATCATTTTCCTTTCTAAAATAGTTTATCATATAAATAAGAAAAAAACAAATTTTTTACTTGCTTAATTCATCATTTGTGCTATTTTTGTTCTTGTAACTATTGGATTTTTTTGAAAACTTGCTACCTAATTGAGTTATTTTGTTTTCTATTTGTACTTGAAACTTAAAACTGATTATTAAAGCAATAATTATTAATATAGAAAGAATTATCCAAACGGGAATACCCCAACCAGTAAAAGGAATAAGTGAGCCACTACCTAAATAGCAGGTCATAACAATACCAATAGGTCTTGTTATAATGTTGGTTAGTATAAAAAATTTGTAAGACATTTTAGTAGTGCCTGAAACTAAACAAAGAATATCATCAGGAAAAACGGGGAATAGCATCATAAGAAAAAATACATATTTCCCTTGTAAAAGTTTTGTTGTCCATTTCTCTGTTTTTTCTTCACCAATGCACCAAATAAGAAGTTTTTTTCCAAAAATTTTACCAAGAGAAAAAGAAAATATAGAAGCAAAAATTATAGTGATAGTGCTTATAATAAAACTTTGTAAAGGGCCAAAAACTAGTGCGCCAGCAATAGTGGTTACCATTGCAGGAATAGGTAAAATTACAACTTGTAAAAACTGAATAGCAATAAAAATAAAATAACTATAAGCGCCACCACTGAGAATTACTTGTTTTAAATTTTCAGGGCTATCAATTTTAGAAAGCATGCCCGAAAAGTGTAAAGGCAAAAAAATTGCAAGCATAAGTGCAAAGAAAATAAAAACTACTATGCAAACACGAAGTGCAACTTGTTTTTTATTCATTAAATTATTATATCATAAAAATTACAGATATAAAACATAAAAACATAATTGCAATAAAAATTAAAACATGATATAATGCACATGTTTGCAATAATATGTAATAATCATAAAATAATTATAAACAATAAATGAAAAGATTAATGCGTCATTAGCTCAACTGGATAGAGTGATCGGCTTCGAACCGATAGGTTGCGGGTTCAAGTCCTGCATGGCGCACCAAAAAAGAAAAATCTCAAACGGCTTATGATAAGAAGGTTGAGATTTTTTAATAATATTTTTATTTGAATAACTTTTCAGCATGTTTTTGAATAAAAACGTGACGTTTTAAAAAAAAGACTAAATAAAATTATTTAATCTTTTATTGTAATTTAGTAGTTCTTTATTTTTTTGTAATAAGATGTGATTGAAATCTAAAACTATCCTCACACATATCATTTAATGTTAGTTTTGCTTCCCAGCCAAGAAGTTCTTTTGCATGTTGTGGCGATGAATAACATGTTGCGATATCTCCATCTCTTCGTGCCTTTATAATGTAAGGGATTTTTGTATTGCTTGCTTTTTCATATGCCTTAACAACATCAAGAACGCTGTAACCTTTTCCTGTTCCTAAATTGCAAACTATAATTCCTTTATTTTTTTCTAGTGCCTTTAATGCAGAAATATGACCTTGCGCTAAATCTACAACATGAATATAATCTCTTACGCCGGTTCCGTCATGTGTATCATAATCATTTCCAAATACTGATAGTTGTGGTAAAAGCCCGACTGATACCCGTGTTATATAAGGCATTAAATTATTAGGAATCCCGCTTGGATTTTCGCCAATTAATCCACTTTTATGTGCGCCAATAGGATTAAAATATCTTAAAATAGCAATATTCATATTTTTGTGGCAAGCGCTTACATCTTGCAAAATTCTTTCAATAAAATACTTAGTAGTGCCATAAGGATTGGTTGTTCCACCAATAGGTGCGTCTTCGGTAATTGGCACGATTAGAGGGTTGCCATAAACCGTTGCACTAGATGAAAAGACAAGGTTGTTGCATCCAGTAGCAATCATAGCATCAAGAACACTTAAAGTGGAATTTATGTTGTTATTATAATATAAAAGTGGTTTCTGCACACTTTCACCGACTGCTTTAAGTCCTGCGAAATGAATAACGGCGCTAGGTCTTTCTTTTTTGAAAATTTTTAATGTTTTGTTTTTATCACACAAGTTTTGCTTATAAAATTTTATTTTTTTGCCAGTTATAAGTTCAACATTCTTAATACTATTAATATTCGAGTTTGAAAAATCATCTACGCATACAACGTCATATCCAGAATTTAATAGTTCAACCATTGTATGTGAGCCAATATAACCTGCTCCACCAGTAACTAAAATCTTCATACGTATCTCCTTGTAAATTATCATATTTTAATTAGTGTACAACAATAGTTAATCGTAAGTCAATTAAATAAAAAATCAATTTTAGTAGAATCTTTCACCATTAAATCAGTTGAAACATATTATAAAACAGAAGGATGAATAAACTTTCGAGTATAATATAAGGAGAAAAAATATGCCAAATGTAACTGGCTATGTTTATTATGACCCTACGCGTACAGGAACACCCGGTACAGGACTTAAAAATGTTCCCGTAGCGTTGTATAATTCAGTTTCGGGTATCGGTGCTGTTGCATTAACAGATAGCACTGGTGCATATTTATTCACAAATGTTCCAGCCGGCAACTATAATGTTATAGAGTGCTGGGGAACAGCAGGTAGTGTTACGCCAATTAATTTTGGAACAACGGCTACTGCAATGGTTCAGCCAACAGAAAAAGAACCGCCACTTTCTATTGTGACAGTTCCAGTTCCACCACTTGCTGATGCACTATGCGCTTTAAACCCAAATCTTCAAAAAATAATAGTAACCACTTCAAATATTGGAAATATATTGTTTTTTGATGCACCAGTTGGAGATAAACCGCTTGTTTTTACAGGTGTAAACTTTATCGGTCCAAACCTAATTACGGTAGCAGATAATGGCACTTGGGGAACAAATCCTGGCGGAACACCAATTATGACAATTTCACCAACAGACCCATACCCAGGTGTGTCACCTGGTTTTGTATATGTTAATAGCGCAACGCCTAGTGATGGTAAGTTTTCTGTAATGAATACAAGAACAGTAACAACATACCCATGGTGGCCAGTGTCTGACCATACATCAATGATTGAAACAGGCAGGGTTTTAACCGTAAATGGAGCAAACAAAGGCTCAATAATCTTTAAGCAAGCAGTAACGGTTCTTCCAAATACGGATTATGCACTTACTGCATGGATAATGAACCTGATTAATCAAACATCGGGTTATGTCAATCCAATGCTAGCGCTTAGCGTTAAAGATAGCAACAATAATCAAATTTTCTATCAAGCAGTAAACTCAATAGATGCACAAAATGTACCAATTTGGTATCAAAATGGTTTCTTGTTTAATACACTGAGCAATAGTTCAATCACGGTTGAGATACTTAGTGAAGGTGAGGCAGCAGTAGGCAATGATTATTTAATAGATGACGTTGCACTTTACCAAGTCGAACTTCAACACTTGTTAACAATTAAAAAAACGGCAACTCCCGCAGTAATTCATGCAGGAACTGACGTTACTATAACAGTCATTGTAAAAAACAACTCATCAATTTCAACGTTAAATGATGTTATTTTTAAGGATATATTAGACCCAACACTAGTATTTACGCCAGGCAGTGTAACTGTTAATGGTAGTGGAACAGGTTATGCTACTGCTAATCCAAACGTTGGATTTTCAATAGGTAACATGGCTCCAAATGCGGTAAATACAGTTGTGTTTCACGCAGTTGCTACTGCGGGTGGTTCACCCGTTAAAAACGTTGCAACGGGAAGTTATCCAGCATTTTTAAGCGCAAACGGAGATAAAATATTAGAAACAACAAATAGTAATCCAGTATTTTTACGTAGACCAAAATACAATTTTGGACAAGCAAGTACGGATATTGTTGAGTCTATTGCATTACAGGAAACAGGAATTTCACATATCTTAAATGCAGAAGGTGAGAAAATTCAAGCAATGCTTGCTATGCCAAATGTAACTGCCACTCAACTACTTGCAGTTAATGCTAGTGTTGAAAATATGATTGATTCAATAACCGAACTTGAATGCGTAATGAAGAAAAAAATCAAACTTGTAAAAAATCAAGTTGTGGGTTATAAAATTATATAATCTAAAAATAAATTAAATAAGGAGAATATATTATGTCAATGCCAGTAATCGTTCCTGGAACAGGAACACTTGAACAAGCAATTAATGATTTAATTACATCAGTTGCACTAGAAGAAACAGGACTTTCACACATTTTAAATGCAGAAGGTGAGAAAATCCAAGCATTTGTTAAAATGGCAGGAGTAACCGCAGACCAACTACTTGCAGTAAACGCATCAGTTCAGTCAATGGTTAGTGCTATAAGTCAACTTGAAATGATATTACAAAATAAACTTAGTTTGTTTAGTGGTCAAATCAACGCCTAGTAAATTAAAAGACAACCTTAAAGGCTGTCTTTTATTTTTTTAAATGTATATGTGTAAAAGTTGATTATATTTAAAGTAGATGGTTTTTATATGGTTGACATATTAAATTTTGTGGTTAAACTTAATTATATAAGTACTTTATTGTATGAAAAACTTATAAAATACAAATTCAAAGGAGAAAATTATGGGAAGAGATACTCATCACGTAGTTCCAAATCCAGATGGAGGATGGGACGTTAAAAGAGGTAATGGTTTAAAAGCAAGCCATCATACCAACACGAAAGAAGAGGCCGTTGAAATTGGAAGAAAAATTAGCCAAAATCAAGAAACAGAGTTTGTTGTGCATGGCAAAAATGGTCGTATTCAAACATCGGATAGCCATGGAAAAGATTCTCGTCGTGTAAAGGGTTAAAAATATTTTTATTATATATTAAAAAACAGCGCTCACAGTTTTGTGAGCGCTGTTTTTAATCACTTGCGACTTTTAACATAACAGAACCTTGTAGGGCTTTACACAAAGGGCATTCTGTCCATGCTTCTTTTGCTGTGGCTTCATAACCACAATCAGCGCATTTCCATTTTACCGCTTTTTCTTTTTTATAAAGGGTTTTTGTTGAAAACTGGTTATATAAATCTGTCAATAACTTACTATGGCAAGTTTCAACTTGAATTATATCTTCATAAAGTTTGGCAATGTCCTCAAAGCCTTCTTCACGTGCCGTTTTCATAAAGGATGGGTAAATTTTTGTTGCTTCATTTTTTTCATCTTCCGCTGCGAGTTTTAAATTTTCTTCTAAGTTCCATTTTTCTTTAAACGGATAGCCACCAGTTATATTTATGTTTGTAATTTCTTTTTTGTCTGCTTTTTGAATAAATGTATAAAACATTCTTGCATGATTAAATTCATTATATACTATTTTATCTATCAGCATTGCGAGTTGAGAAAACCCTTCTTTTCTTGCGCCATACTCAATAAACTTATACCTTATATGAGCCTGACTTTCACCTGCAAATGATTTTGCTAAATTATCATATGTTTTGCTGTCTTTTAGTTGCATATTATCCTCCACTTTAAAGCAAGTATTGCACTCAATAAAAAAAATATACAAAAAAGAACGTTTATATGCGTTCTTTTTTTGAAAATTGACTATTGTATAAATCAGTGTAAAAACCATTCTGAGCAATAAGTTCATTATGTGTGCCTTGCTCAATGACATTGCCATCTTTCATTACAAGAATTTTATCAGCATTTTTTATTGTCGAAAGTCTGTGTGCGATAATAAAACTTGTTCTGCCTTTCATTAGATTGTCCATTGCTTTTTGAATTAAAACTTCGCTTCGAGTATCTACCGAACTTGTTGCTTCGTCAAGTATAAGCATTGGAGAATTTTCAATCATTGCACGAGCGATAGTTAGTAATTGTTTTTGTCCTTGACTTATATTTGCGTCTTCTGCAATAATGTGATTATAGCCATTTGGCAGTGATTTTATAAAGTGATGGACATTGGCGCTTTTTGAACATTCTTCAATCAATTCCATTGACGCAGATTTGTTTCCGAGTGTTAAGTTGTCCAATATTGAGCCTTCAAAAAGCCACGTTTCTTGAAGTACCATACCAAATAATGAATGAATATAATCACGACTAAGTGTGCTTATATCAACCCCATCAATTAATATTTGTCCACTTTGTGGTTCGTAAAATTTCATAAGAAGATTGACTAGTGTGGTTTTACCTGCGCCTGTTGGACCAACAATAGCAATTTTTTCTCCTGCCTTTGCCATGCAACTGAAATCAAAGATGATTTGCTTTTCAGCGGTGTAACCAAAATTAATGTTTTTAAACTCAACATCGCCTTTTAAGTTTGCAATTTTAGTAATTTTATTTGAGTCGTCTTCCATTTCCTTTTCGCTTAGAAATTCAAAAATTCGTTCAGAAGTTGCGACCGTTGTTTGTAGTGTGCTTGCTATTGATGAAAGTTGTGATACGGGTTGATTAAGTTGTCTAATATAAGTAATAAATGCAATAATTGATGCTATAAAAATAGGATTTTTAAGTGCCATTGCTCCGCCAATAACGCAAACAAGCACATAGGCTAGATTGCTTATAAAATGAGTAAGTGGCATTGTTAAGTTAGACATAAACTGCGCTTGTTGAGTATTCTTTGCAAGTTTACTATTTATTTTGTTAAAAGATTCAAGTTCTCTTTCTTCTGCGGAATATACTTTAACAATATTATGATTTGAATAAATTTCCTCTACCTCAGAATTTAGTGAACCCAAAAGTTCTTGTTGAGCCATAAAATATTTTTGTGAAAATTTTACAATTATAGCAACGACAATAAAAGTAAGAGGTATTGAAATTAGTGCTATCAGTGTCAACTCTAAACTTATTGTAAACATCATGATTATTGTACCAATAAACATTGTAAGTGAAGTAATAAAACTGCTTAAACTTTGGTTGAGAGATTGTCCAAGTGTGTCTACATCATTTGTCATTCTTGAAAGTAAATCTCCAAAACTTTTGTCATCATAATAGTGAAGAGGAAGATTGTTTATTTTCAAAGATATTTCAGAACGCATATTTTTTGATATTTTAGCAATAATTGTATTCATTATATATTGTTGAAGAAAATTCAATAAAAAACTGAAAGCATAGAGTGCAACAAGAATTATGCCAACGTTAGTTATTTTGATAAAATTAATGCTTGCACCAGGATAAATACCTTTAATTATTTCTTCTGTAATCAGTGCTAAAATTTTAGGACCAATAATTGCAAAAGTAGTTCCTAAAATGGCAAAAATTAAAGCAAAAACAATGCCCCAAGAATAAGGTTTTAGATATAAAATAAGTTCTTTAAAAGACTTTTTAAAGTTTTTAGATTTTTCAAATGAATTTCTTCCGTGTCCCATTTTTCCCATCATGGGTGGTTTTTTGGAGGTTGTTGTATTTGCCATTATTGCAGTTCCTCCTTTGAAAGTTGTGAGTATGCAATTTCCTGATAAATTTCACAAGTTTTTAGAAGTTCGGCATGCGTTCCGCAAGCAATGAGATTGCCTTTATCAAGAACAATAATTTTATCGGCATCCATTATAGTTCCAACTCTTTGAGCGACAATTAATTGGGTTGATTTTTTTGAGATTTTTTTAAGATTGCCTCTTAATCTTTGGTCAGTTGCGTAATCAAGTGCTGAAAAACTATCATCAAAAATAAAAATTTCTGGTGATTTAATAATGGCTCTTGCAATGCTTAAACGTTGTCGTTGACCGCCTGAAAGGTTGCTTCCGCTTTGGGCAAGTTCATACTTTGTTTTGTTTTCTAATTTATCAACAAAAGTTTTTGATTCAGAAAATTCGAGTGACGTGTCAAGTTCGGTATCTGAGGCAAGCGGAACTCCATACTTAACATTTTCCTCAACTGAGCCTTTAAACAGGGCACTTTTTTGAGGAACGTAACCGAGTTTCGCGTTTAAAGTTTTCGCGTCATAATCACGAAGATTGATATCATCAATAAAAATATCGCCAGACGTTGCATCGTAAAAGCGTGGTACAAGATTTATGAGTGTGCTTTTGCCACTACCGGTAGAGCCAATAAATGCCACCGTTTCGCCAGGGTTTACAGTAAATGAAATATTATTAAGAACACACTCTTCGGAATCAGGATATCTAAACGAAACATTTTTAAATTCAATTTTGCCGTGGGTTTTTGTATTTCCAGTAAATGTACCAGCCTTGATTTTAGTTTCAGTATTCAGTACTTCGTTGATACGTTTTGCAGAAACTTTACCACGAGGAATAAGTACAAATAGCATGCTTAAAAGTACAAAGTTTCTAAGAATTTGCATTGAATATTGGGTAAATACGGTCATATCTGCAAGAGATAAAGAGCCTTGCGCTATAAGATATGCACCAAGCCATACTATTGATAGGGCAAGTCCGTTAAAAATAAAGTTCATACTTGGTTGAAGAATAGAGGTAATGCGACTGACAAACAAGTCTGTTTTAGTATATTCATCGTTGGCTTTTTCAAACTTTTCATGTTGGTCACTTTCTGCTGCAAACGAATGTATAACTTTAAGACCTGTAAGATTTTCACGCGTTAGCCTGTTTACTGTATCTGTTTGGGTTTGAAGTTTTGCAAATTTAGGAACAACTACTAAATAAATTACAAACATAATTACGAGAAGCGAAACAATCGCAATAACGGTAGTTATTGTAAGAGATGAACTTTTATTTATGATTTTAAATATTGCACCAATAGCCATAATGGGTGCAGATAAAGCCATTCTAAGTACAATCATGACAACCATTTGAACTTGATGTACATCATTGGTTGAACGAGTTATTAAACTTGATGTTGAGAAATTGTTTATTTCTTCCATAGAAAAAGAGTTCACCTTACTAAACATGGCTGAACGCATTCTTTCGGCAAGTTTTGTAGCAATTATTGATGCAAAATATCCAATTAAAATTGTGCAAATAATTGAACCTATTGTGAAAAGTAGCATATAAATGCCGACGTTCCAAATATCTGCAACGGTTTTTCCTTGTTGGATTAAACCAACAATCTCACCCATATAATCGGGTAGTGTTAAATCAAAATACACTTGTAAGCCAAGAAGTATACATACAATAAAAGTATAAATCCATTCTTTAACTTTAAGAAATCTAAGTAATTTTAGCATAAATCCTCCTGCTGATTAAATTATGATACAATGACAAAATGTTGTCAACTTAATTATTGTTAAAGTTTGTTTGACTTGCATACTAATTAATCATATAATAGAAATAATTATAGGGGAATAAATATGTCTAAACTAAAAATTAAAGATAAACAAACCATTGCTCATGGTATCAGAACCGTAATGATTATTGCATCAGTAATTATGACCATTGTATCTGCATGCCTGATATTTATTACTGCCGTTCCGCTGATTATTGGTCTTATATCATTATTGGTTACGCTATTATGTAATATATCGTTTTCGGTATCGAATTATGTTTATATGGAGTATACAAATCAAATAATTAAATATGAAAAAATGCAGGTAAAAACTGAAACGACAGATATTTCACCTGTTGAGAAAGACTTAAATAAAGACAAAGAGTTTGAAATTGCTTATAAAAGGAACAAGAAGAAGTCTTTTACTATTACAAAAGATATGGAAGAAAATAAATCACAAAAAAATAACGAAGAAGAGTATGAAAGGCAGAAATAATTAAAATAAAAAAAAGACTTTATGTGTCTTTTTTTATTATATCCAAGTTGCAAGAGTACTGCTGTTGTGTTATAATTTTAATAGAGGAACTTATATGTTTGAATCAATAAATAAAACTAGAAATTTTAAAAAACAAGTTAAAGAACCATCAAGCAAAGGTGAAATGAAAGTAGGCAAAAACGATAAGGTTGTTGTTACTATTGAAAACCAAGGATATTTTGCAGAAGGTATTGCGAAAATTGATGGAAAAGTTACAATTATTCCATTTGCACTTGCAAAAGAAAAACACGAAGTGCAAATCATTAAAGATACAAAAAATATGTTTGTTGCGAAGTCTATTAATATAATTAAAAAAAGTGAAAATAGAATAGACCCACCTTGCATGTATTACGGAAAGTGTGGCGGCTGTGATATGCAACATGTTTGTGAAAGTGAAGCGCTTAAATGTAAAACTCAAATGGTAAAAGGCGCATTTGAAAGTATTGCAAAGATGAATGTTGAAGTAAAAGAAACTTTGCCAAGTAGAAAGCAGTTTGAGTATAGAAACAAGTTTGCTCTTCCGCTTAGGACAATTAATAATAAGGTTTCTGTATGTATGTATAGGGCAAATAGCCATGATGTTATTGCAATAAACAAGTGCATGTTGTGCGTGCCTCAGTCTAATGAAATTATTGAATTGTTTTTGAATTTTGCAAATAAATTTAAATTGACAGCATATGATGAATGTACAGGTAAGGGGTTACTTAAATTTTTAGTTGTTCGCTTTGTAGGTGAATTGCCACTAATAACTATTGTTATAAATGATGATAAGTTGCCATTTGTTACAGATTTAGAATATATGCTTAAAAAGAAATATCAGCAGTATAGCCTTAGTTTAAATATTAATAAAACAAAAGGCAATGTAATTCTTACAAACGACTTTGTTTTTGTGTCTGGTACTGAAAGCATAATGCATGAAAGTTTGTCCATAAAACAGCGTATATCAAGTGCAAGTTTTATGCAGGTTAATGATGAGGTGCGAGATGTTTTATATTCAAGTGTTGCAAGCGAAACTGCGAATGCAGATGTTGTAATTGATGCGTATAGTGGCGCGGGAATGTTGTCTGCTATAATTTCTTTATCAGCGCACGAGGTGTATGGAATAGAAATTGTAAAAGAGGCAACAAACAATGCCAATGAAATATGTAGTTTAAATAATATTAAAAACCTTACAAATATATGTGGTGATTGTAAAATAGAATTGCCACAAGTTGCATCTCGCGTGGCAGGAAAAATGGTGACAATAGTGCTTGACCCGCCAAGGCGAGGCTGTGATAGTGATGTTATTGAATGTGTGAAACAAGTTGCTCCAACAAAACTTATTTATGTATCATGTAATCCGTCTACGCTTGCAAGAGATATTGCATTATTTTTAGAAAAAAATGATAACTATATAATAAAAAGTATTCAACCATTTGATATGTTTCCACAAACTAGCAATGTTGAAACCATGATTGTTTTAGTTAAAAAACAATCAAGAAAAACAGCGAGTTCTCACAATGATGCTTTTAAAAAACAATATTTCGGGTATTATGATGACATAAAGTCAACTGCTTTTGGTTTAGATGATTGGTAAAATTTATTTAAGGAAGGACTGATGGAAGAAACAAAATTAAAAAATACGAGTAGAAATAATTATATTAAAGCCCTAGGATATAGCGCGCTTACTGCATTTATTGGCTCAATTATATGGGGTCTATTGTATTCTATAAACTTTTTTACAGGTCTTGTAATAATTTTAACTGCTGAAAGTTGTGTTTTCGTTTACAGAAAATTTAAAAGAAACATTAATTGGCTAACATATGTGTGGAATATTTTTGTTATGATAGTATTTACTTTTTTATCTCTGTATTTAACACTGGGAATAATTTACTCGATAAATAGTCACGTATTATTAATTGATGGGTTAAAATATATTATTAACGCAGTAAATAATGATGCAAACTTATCATTTGCAATAAATAATGATATTAGAATAATTTCTTTACTCACTGTTGCAAGTGTTGTTGGTGTATGTCTTTATTACAATTATAAAGATAAAAAAGACCATGGTGCAAGAATAATTGAAGAGGCAATTATTAAACAAAGGCTTGAAGACGAGGATGAGTTAAACAAATTTACAAAAGAAAATAATCAAAGTAGTACAGACATAAAAGAGGGTGACACTATTATAATTAATGAAGAAGATATAATAGTTGGCGAGAAAGAAGAGAACAAAGAAGACAAAGAATAAAATTGAAAACCCTGGCAATAATATGTTTAGGGGTGTAATATGGGTGAAATAAAAACGCAGACAATAAATAAAGAAAAAGATGTAAGTACAGATATAAAGGCTGTGACGAATAAAGAGAAATGGGTGTCAAGTATTGGATATTTAGGGTTTACATTTTTTATCCCACTCCTTGTATGTTCTCATTCGGTATTTTGTACATATCATGCAAATCAAGCGTTAGTTCTTTTTATAATTACTCTTGCGGGAAGTGCTATGGTTGCAATAATTTCAGGTTTTTTTGCACTTTTTAAATTATGGGTTTTTGGAGTTGTAATAGGTAGTTTGTTTGGTGGACTAATAATTATGCTTATGATAAATGGAATTGTAAACGTTAGTAAATGTTTAAAAAAGCCATTGCCGGTAATTGGAAAAGTTAAAATTTTAAAATAAAAAAATGGAAGAGTTCTTCCATTTTTTATAAATTACGAAATTTATAATGTAATGATTGAAATTTATAATAAATCTAGCGCGTCAATACAAATATGCAATATTTTTGTACGAAGTGCAATCTTATCATATTTTCTCCAATCCCATTTGTGTGGACCAATAAGGTCTGTAAAATATAGAAGTTCGCCAAAGTATATATTATAATATTTGGCAACGGCAGCAATACTTGCACATTCCATTTCAACACCAATAGCGCCTTCTGCTTTTCGTCTTGCTATTCTATTTGGTGTTTCTCTGTAAATAGAATCAGTAGACCAAATTCTTGACTTAATATATTTTTCCTTATTTCGTTTTAATACTTTCTCGATTGCTTTATTAACTGCCGAAGACGTTTCAACGGTTCTTGAAGCGGGCATATAGTGGTATGAAGTTCCTTCATCACGAATAGAGTCTGTTGGTATAATAAGGGTATTAATATCAAGAGTTTCATCAAGACAACCGCAAGAGCCACAGGCAATAAATGTACGAATGCCAATATAACTTAGTTCTTCAACCAAGTTGGTTGCGGCAGGCCCGCCAAGTGGACAAAGCGCTATCAAAATTTTATTTTTATAAAGGTATATTGGAGAGATTGTACTTGCAGATTTAAAATCATAAACCTTTTTACAATCTCGATATATTTCCTTGCAATCCTCAAAAGCGCGCGGTAAAAAAATAATACATTTTTCAACTGCTTTATCCATCACTTCTTCAAAATCAGAAAAGTCTTTTTTGCCTTGTCTGAAAAAATATTCTTTGCTAACTTGTGAACTATCATCATCCCATTCAAGTATAGGTGCGTTACTTGCGTCCATATATCTTACCTCAATGGCTTAATTATACATAAAACAAGAGTAGTTATCAACTTTTTAATGGCAACAATTTATCATTTTTGTTTGACATGCGCGCGCGCGAACATTATGATTATAAAAAAGGATATAAATATGAAAGCGAATGAAAGACGTCAAATGTCAACTTTCCAAAAAATATTTAAAACAATTATTTCAATAATTGTCATAGCATTTCAATTATTTTTTTACTATATGGTATTTTTCGGAATAAATAAATATCCAATAATTGTTGCAGTTGTTGAAGTTATTGCGGTAATTTCCGTATATTACATTTACAATTCGCATCAAAATGCAAGTTATAAACTTAGTTGGGTAATATTTATTTTAGTAGTACCCGTTTTTGGTGAAATGTGTTATTTATTTTTCGGGAATGGTAGAAGTTTGCCTAAACGAAAAGTTAAGGAACTTTATTCGAAAGTAGGGACACAGGTTATAACGAAACATGAAATACTTGCCTTAAAAGATAAAGACATTGAAGTTTATAAAAATATGGAACTTCTAAGTAAATTATCTAACATGCAGTGCCATAAAAATACGGAATGTAAATTTTTTAATGATGCAAAATTAAAGCATCAAGCACTAATTGATGACTTGAAAAGTGCAGAAAAATATATTTTTCTTGAATACTTTATTATATCGGAAGGTAAATTACTTGAAGAATTAAAAACAATTATTACAGAAAAATCAAAGCAAGGTGTTGAAGTTAAAATTATTTATGATGATATAGGAAGTGCACCTTCACTTAAAAAGAAAACCGTTAAATATTTTGATGCTCTGCCAAATGTTGATATGGTAGCATACAATCCCATGAATGCAAATATAAGCCTTGCAATTAATTTCAGAGATCATAGAAAGATTGCAATTATTGATGGTAAGGTTGCATATGTTGGCGGCGACAATCTTGCCGATGAATATATTCACGAAAAAATTAAGTATGGATTGTGGCGTGACAATGCAGTTAGACTTTCAGGTGATGCTGTTAAAAACTTTATTCAAATGTTTATACATATGTATTATATGACAACAAAAGTTTTGCTAAATCAGGCAAATTATGAAGTAAAAACTGATATTGTCAATGATTCATTGCATTGTCCATTTGGAGATGGTCCAGTAAACCCACTTCATCCAGCATATAATCTTATTGAATCTCTTGCATCAAATGCACAAAAATACTTATATATTTCAACGCCATATTTAATTATTGATAAAGAATTTATAAATAGAATAGCCTCAGCCGCAATTAGCGGAATAGATGTTAGAATATTAGTTCCGAAAATTCCAGACAAAAAAATGGTATTTAAAATGACTCGGGCGCATTATGGAGATTTGCTTAAAGTTGGTGTAAAAATTTATGAATATACCGCAGGATTTAATCATGCAAAAAACATTATTGTAGACGATAAAATGGCAATTATTGGTACAATAAATATAGATTATCGAAGTTTGCTTTT
>JAVWAR010000009.1:0-4414 GCA_036649955.1 Clostridia bacterium
CTTCGGCATTTAATATATGCGACAATGCAGTTTGTTCAAGCGCTACTGATTCAATAATATCAGTAATTGACTGACATCTACTTGCTGTGCTAGGCACAATAATTGGCATGCTCATTAAAATAATCTCCTTTATCTTCTATAATGGACGCACAAAACATTAAACAAGTAATTAAATACTTATCTTAAAATTATAAATATACGAAGTATAAATAGGATTTGTATTAGTATAAGTTATACTACTTTTACCTTTATATTCAGCACCAACAACAAATTTATCACTTATATTCAAGTTTAAAATTTCATAATTTCCACTCGCATCAGATAAGGTGGTTTTTGTTGAAAGTCCCGTTGCTGTAATGGTCGCGCCTTCAATTCTGACACCGCCACAACCACAAACTACGCCTTTTATATTTACATATTTATTTATAGGCTTTGTAAAACAAATACTTTTACTTACATATTTTTCTGTTTCAGAAATAACCACGAAAATTGTTTCTTCAAGAGAAGTATATGGATTTGTTATAACCACGGTATAACTACCTAGTGGCAAATTTTTGATGCAATATTTACCTGCATCGTTTGTTACAGAACTATCAATAAGCATGCCTTCTTCGCTAAAAATTTTAATGCTAACTTCTCCAATAGGCTCTTTACATGTACATGAATAAACATAAATACATATACCGCCAGTAATAATTGGTGGATTATCATCGCACTCAGCACTCACTGCTGTGCGTAATTTATTAAAAAGTACAGTTTCTAAACTTGTAACATCTATGAGTGTATCTTGCAAAGAATAGTTTATTTTAACAAGATCATCAACACAAGTAGCAAGTTCTATTGCTTTTTGTATTTTTTCGCCTTCCGCGTTTAATATATGTGAAAGTCCTGTTTCTTGCAGGGCTATTGATTCAATTATGTCATTTAAATTATTACAACAAATATGTTTTTTTCTAGTCATTTCTTCCTCCATTATATAATATAGTATGAAAATTCAGTTTCATTTGTGCATAAATAAAATATTATAACATATACTTATTTTTTGTTTTTGTAAGTTTTTTAATTAATGGTTTCATTTGATTGTTATAAACCCATTCATTAGAATATCTCATTCTTGCAAGAGTTTTGCTTTTAATTACGGGATTATTGTCCATCAAACTTATTATTTTTATTGCATTTTCCGCATAATAGGCTTGTTCAGAAGGTTGATAGTTTTCATAACTTTCCCCATCATAGGTTTTCGCGGACCAACGCATAAAATATGCACCTATGTTATCTCCAATTTCTTTTAATGCCGGTACTGCCTCATTTAGTACAACAAAATTCCCCTTACTTATTGCCTCAATTACAGTAAGACCAAACGATTCGGAATAAGATGGACAAATATATAAGTTGCTAAGTGAAAAAAGATTATATACCGTTTCTCTTTTAACACCATATTTATAACCGCAATCAGAAGTAAAAACAATATCATCTTTTGAAAGCCCTGCTTTTTCGCCTTGACTGATTATTATTCTCTTATACATTTCGCTATCAATATCTGATGATGCAAAATCACAAAAAACAATACCCACACTTTTATGTGCGTAGACTTTTATAAAACCGGCAAATTCTGCAATAACATGAAATCTTTTTGCCATATTCATTCTTCCAGCATAAACAATTAAAATTTCTTTTTCATAAAATTTAATATGATGACTTATGTTTACTACTTCTTCCGTCATGCCTTGTAAAATATCAATACTATTATTTATACTATAACAAGAATCTATATCGCAATTATACTGACGTGCTAAGGCTGGTAAACCACACTTTGTTGGATATATAAAGGTTGTATTTGGCATAGCGCTAAACATACAACTTATTGGATATGATGCATTTTTCATAATAACTGGTGCTGAATGAGTAAATGCCACAAACTTTACAAAAGGTAATTGTTTTTGTGCCTTTCTAACGGCAAGATTATGAACTAAATGCACACCTTGATAAAGAATGTCATGCATAAAACAAATATCAACATCCCTTAATGCAAAAATCAAATCTATTGCAATGATGTCCGCTTCTTGATATATTTTATCTTCAATTTCATCATCAACTTTGTTATAAGTTTTCCAGTTAAATTGTTTGCCATTAATGCTATTTACTATCTTAATCCACTCAATACGCGAGTCTGCAAATACACCTACACGTTCAAAATCAGGACAATGCTCAGATACAAGCATTTTTACAGAAACATTATCCGCAAGCAACATTTTTAGTTGTTCAGAAACAACATTTACAAGAGAATAAGTATTTGACAATCCATTGAACATGGTAAGAATAGCAATTTTCATAATTACTCCTTCACCTAACAATTATATATATCATATTATATACAGAGGCATAATTTTTTGTGTCTTATATAAAAAAGGAGGTATTAGAATGTCAACAAACTTTTGGCTAGCAAATGAATATAATGTTTTTGTTATTGGCAATCATACACAAAGCAATGCTTCCGCAACAGGGCAAGTTTGGGTTGGTCAAACTGCAACCTATAACAACTATAATATTGGTGCTGACATACCTGTTAAAAGACAACTTAATTTTTGGGTACTTGGTAATATGAAAATTACTGGTGGTATAAACTACTCAGGTAATAGTGGCTGTGATGCATTAGGTACTGTAACAAACTATACAATGGTTAATAATAATGGTGTAACACCACAACCTAAAACATTTGAATATAGACCTTGGGATATTTATCCATATAATTATTTACTTTGTACAACTGTTGGTTGGGCAGGACTTGAAACTGGTGGAATTGTTTCTAAAACAGAAAAAACATTGACTTTAACTGGAACAAGTTCTGCTATAAATAATTTTGTAATTAATGATTCTGTAATAAATATGTCAACAATTACAAATGTAAATATAGTGTCACCAATAGGTTCAACAATAATTATAAGTATTATCGGTAATAATATTACACTTGGTAACTTTACGACATCTTTAAATGGTGTTCAAATTACAAAGGCACAAAGTGCATATTTATTATGGAATTTTCCTGATGCAACTTCTTTACACATTAATTGTGATGTTTATGGTTCACTTTTAGCGCCATATGCTACAACTACTACAAGTCTTGTAACTCTTTATGGAACGCTTATGACCAATAACCTAACCGGAAGAATCAACTGCGTAAACAATCAGTTTTTAGGAACGTTGCCGGACCTGTATAATCCATCAACAACAGGCTCATGTAGCAGTTTTACATCGACAACAACCACAACAACTACTACGACGACAACTACGACAACCTCATCAACTGAATCTTTTACAGTTGTGCCGCCAACTCCAAGAAGACAATCGCTAACAGATTTAATAGAGTCGGTTGCACTTGAACAGACAGCACTTTCTCATATACTTAATGCTGAGGGAGAAAAAATACAAAAAGCATTGGCATTAAACCCATCGACTGAACAAATGCTTTTTATTAATAACTCAGTAAAAAATATGACAAAAGCAATAAGCAATCTTGAACTGATTTTACAAGAAAAACTTACAATAGCAAAAAGTGGTTTAAAATAAATAATTTAAACAAAAAAAGAGTGGATATTCCACTCTTTTTTTATTTATGTTATACTAATGGTTCTGTTTCTGTAAAATTATTATCATATGAATAAGTATATATATCACCAGTAATATCAATAGTGAAAGTTCCACTTATTTTACTATTAGTATAAGTTACACTTAATAGTTCTTTACCATCTTTTTTAGTATAGTCAAGTTTGTATTTAATTTCTGAAACTTTTGTTCCATCGAATAAAGCAACTTCCATTTTAACGTCACCTTTTTCATTTTCAAACTCAACTTCTGTTTTAGAAATTTCTTTTCCATCTTTTGTAATTGAGTACTCAAATTCTCTTTCAGTATCTTCAAACTCTTGTTCTACTGTAACATAATTTGTTGTATCTTTTAGAATTTTAAATTCAAGTTCAACTTCAACTTCCGTACCCTTTTTGTCAACAGTTCTTAATCCAGTTAGATTAAATGTTTCTGTACCATGAACGATAATACCTACAAGACTTGTTGATACTTCAACTTCATCATCTTCTTCGTTTATAGCAGCATCTTTATCATAACCGTCACCAGCAACTGTTGCTAGTTCTTTGTAATACATAACATAATGTTCTGTTTCGCCTGCAAGAGAAAGATCCATTTTAACATTATAGCCTTCTGTTGCATATTTTGTTTTTTCTTCTTCGGTAAGCACTGTGCTCTTAGCATCTACACCGCCACCAACTAAATAACTTTTAAACATCTTAACATAAGAGTTTAATTTAACAATATCGCCAGCAATCAATGATGGTCTTGCAAGATCTGCCGTAGAAATAACAATATTTTTTGAATCATCGCTAACACCACCAGCACCCGA
>JAVWAR010000009.1:4424-16210 GCA_036649955.1 Clostridia bacterium
CAATGCTGGTCTATCTAGTATTAAATCTGCTGCAGAAATAACAATTCCTTCAGAAGTGTCGCTAACACAACCAGTACTTGCAGTTCCACCTAAATAAGAGGCTCCAGAAACTGCTGACATTGCATATATTTGTTTAGTAGCAAGTTTTGCTGCACCTGCTGTTTGTTTGTTACCACAGCCAACAAAAGCAATTCCGCATGGAACAATCATTGCAACAGCCAAACAAATTGAGAGTAATTTCTTTTTCATAATAATCTCCTTAAATATTTATAAGTAACAACAACCAATATAACCATCCCTCCAAATAGTTAAATCAAGAACTATGTCGTCTCTTTACTTACATTATACAAGAGAAACATAAATCCTGCAACCTAAATATTTCAAAAAAATAGTAATATTATTAATTATTACTACTTTTTGATGTTTTTATTCAACTTTATTTAAACAAATATCGTAATTTAATTTTTTTTTAGTTAATTTTTTACAATTCCACTTTTTTATCACTTTCAGAATCGCTTGTAATAATCTCTTTTGTTTTTGGTGCTTTTACCTTAAAAATAACAAATTTACAATATAAAAAGTCTAAAACAAAGTTAATAATCATTTTAATTGCCTTAGCCAAAAACTCATTTACTCCTGCCTTTACAAGAAAATCTATAAACAATGCTCCAAGTGGTGTAAATACCAAATAAAAGAGCCCATAGAGTACCATACCAAGATAAATATTGTTTACACTTTTAAAAGTGTATTTTCTATTAAGCGTAAAATTGAATAAGCAAGATAACACAACCGATACTACATCAGCCACAATAACATTTCCAAAAAGTATTATTATTGAAAATGAACTTATTTCAATTAAACCAGCACCTAAACTAAAACATAAAAACACTAAAAATTGTTTTAATATTTGTTTAAATGATTTTTTAACTATTGCATTGTTGTCATTATCTATTAGTGATACAACTTCTGAATTTAATCCGTCATTATTTGTCACTGATTTTTGGTCATTACTATCAAGACTTATTGACTCAATAACCTTTATATCATCTTTCGTATTCTTTTGCATTATTTCCCCACTTATTTTAACAATTTCATAACTTGACTTTTGTCTTTATACCCCATTGATTCTTGCACAATTTTCCCATCACGAATAACCACAAGCAAAGGAATACTTGAAACATTAAATGCTGCGGCAAGTTCGCCATTCTCGTCAACATTACACTTGCATACTTTAATAGTTCCTTTCATTTCTTTGTCTATTTCTTCAATAATTGGTGACAACATACGACATGGACCACACCACGTTGCAAAGAAATCAATCAATACCGTACCCTTAATATTTTTAACTTCTTTTTCAAAATTCATTGCATTAAGTTCTATCATAACTTTACTCCTTCTTTTTAAATCTTTCAGAAAACTCACAATGCCTGCAAAGACTTTCAACTCTATTCAAGTTTCTAAATCCCATAATAATGTTTTTTGCCCTATCGCACTCAATAATATCTTCAAACTTTGTTTCAAAAATGTTTCCAAGTATCATTTGACCATCATTGTCAAGACAACAAGGTACTACATCTCCACTAACAAGTATAGCCACTTGCTCTTTAAGCGCATAGCAGTAGCCTTTGTCGCCATAAAATTGACCATCTAATGCCGGCCAATCAAATTTCTCGGCAAACATTAAATATATATTTTTTTTGAGTTTAAAATTACATTTACTAAGCGGTGTAATATCGCCTGTGTAATTAAATCTATTTTTAAAATAGCCAATTACCTCACAATTAAGTTTGTTTTTTGCATTTTCTTCATTGCTTAAATTCCACATTCTAAGTTCCACATTGGTTGTCTGTGACATTTTATTTGCAAATGCTGAACAACTACTTAAATAATCTTCAAGCGGTTTTGTTAAAATATTTGCCTCAAAACTATGCAATGAAATGGTTACTTTTTTAAAAGAATTACTTGCAAGCAAAATGTCTTTCTTCTCATTAATTAAAGTTCCATTTGTTACAAGGTTTACAAATAAGTTATATTTTTTAGAAATTTCAAGAATTGCCTTTAAGTATGGGCTTAACAATGGTTCGCCCATTACATGCAAGTAAATATTGTCCGTAAACTCAGATACTTGCCTTGCTATAAACTCAAACTCGTTTGGAGTCATAAACTTTTTATCACGTTTGTTTTTTGGACAAAAACTGCAATTCATATTACAAATGTTTGTAATTTCTATATAAACTCGTTTTAATCGTTTTTTCTTCATAATTTCATTATAAACAAATTTTATCATACTTGTCAAATTATTCGTTAAACCTAGTTTTTGTTTTGTCATAAGGTTCGTCTGTATAAATAAGTTCAATTTCTTTATCTTTAATTTTTTCTAATCGGCTATAATTTTCTTTACTTGAAATAATTATTGATAATGGCACTTTTTTACTTTTTAATATTCTTAATGATATTACAAATGATGATAACGCACCACCAACAAACACTGAGAATATGTCAAAAATTGTATCTTTAAGTGCAATATTTGATAATTGAATGAGTCCCAACGTGTCTTTATATTTTTGTAAGTTGGTGTTTAGTTCCGTATCAATTATGTATTCTATAAATTCTATAAAATAACCAATCGTTATCGTCATAAAAACTGAAAATAAAAAATATGTAAAAGCCTTTGTTGTCTTTATCTTTAAAGCAATAAAAATTGAAAACGCAAGCAAGGATATCACTAAGCCCCAAATTATATTGCAAAAAACATCTATTGTAATATTCTCAGTGTTTAGCCAAATCGTATTTAAAAGTATTGAGAAAAGTACCGCTATAATATATACAATAAGCACTACAATAGAAACGTTTAATTTAAAAATAAACAATATAAGCGGTAAACAAATAACAATAAGTGTAACTAGATGAAGGTAAAGGCCTTTACTATCTATTATAAAATCATTTTCCAATGTTAAGGAAAGACGAAAAAAGAAGGATACTAAAATAATGGTAATGGCTACCAAATAAATAATTACAATTTCGGTTTTTTTACTTAAAATAGGTTTTACATGCATAATATCAATTAAATTCCTTAAACTATAAATAGAGGTGCAGTATGGATAATGATTATTCTAAACTTTACAATTCACCACTTGCAAAACTTGATTACAATTTGAATACTTTTGTAAAATCTCAAAAAAGAGAAAATAGTGCTCAAAATAAAAGCCATTAGTTAATTATTACACTAATGGCTTTTTTTATATCAATATTTTATAATTCTAATTTACTTTTAAAATAATTTGGTGCAAGTTTTTCAGTTGTCACATAACCTGCTGGCGCAGTAATAATATCAGTGATTCTATTTACAACAGTTGCACAAGTAAGTTCCACTGTTGATGGTCTATTAATTATAACCTGCGTTGATGGTTCACCTTCAATGGTCCAGTTATTACAATCAAATTCTGTATCATCATAAACTTTGCCAATACATTCTGTTTCAAGAATAATTCCCTCTTTTGTGTTAGTCGTTACAACAGCACTCATACCAGTTGCATAACCTTTGGGGATTTTCATATCAAGGGTTTTACTATAAATATCTTTTTTTGCAATTTGAGGTATACATTTTTGTACTTGACTTGTTATAGTTAAACCTAAACATGAGCACATCCAACCATTTACATTCCACATATAAGATGGTAAAAAAGTTCCTTTTTTAATAAGTTCCGCACGTGCTTCTGCTGAAATATTGTCTGCCGCTGCAATTTCATTTTCAAAACGTTTAAGATTGAGTCCCGCGCCATGTACTTCTGCAAGTGCAACGCCATAGTCTTCAACATTATAACTGCTTTGACCTTTTATTTTTTTAATTGATTGAGTAGCCCCTGCAAGTACCATAATTAAATTGCCCCAGAAAACATCTTGATATCCAGTACCTGTAATTGTACAATCATTTTCTCTTGCAAGTCTGTCAATTTTCTTAAATACCTTTGGATTACTATTTTGAGGAAAAAATGCTTCTTCGCAAATAGTAACAGCATTGACTCCATTTTTTGCACAAATTGTCAATACTTCTTCAATTTCAGAAATAAGGCTTCGGGTTGTGACAATAACAATATCTACTTTATGTGTTTTTAAAAACTTATCAAGTTTTGTATTGTCCTGAATTAATATTCCTTGTTTTGCAATATTTGCAATGTCGCCAATATCTTTGCCGCACTTTGATAAATCTCTATCAAACGCGCCAACAATTTCTCCACCTTTTTCAATAACATATCTCATTGTGTACTTGCTCATATTTCCACAACCAAATTGAACAACTTTAACTTTTTTCATAATTACTCCCCCTCAATAATTAATTTATATTTCTTTACGATCTTCCATTGCTCGTGATAAAGTAATGTCATCAGCATATTCGATTTCCGAACCCATAGCAACACCCTGAGCAATACGAGTCACACGTACGCCAAGAGGTTTAACAAGATTGGCAATGTACATTGCTGTAACATCACCTTCTATATCCGGATTTGTTGCTATAATTAATTCTGAAACATTGTTTTCTGCAATTCTTGCAAGTAATTCTCTTATTTTAAGGTCAGCAGGTCCTATGCCCATAGATGGATTAAGTGTGCCACCAAGAACATGATAAACACCATCAAAACAACCAGATTTTTCAATTACCGAAACATCCTTTGCGTCCTTAACAACACAAATGGTGTTATGTTTACGGCTATTGCAAATATAGCAAACATCATGGTCTGTATATGCCCCACAAACCGAACAAAATTTGACCTTATTCTTAGCCTCCATAATTGCTTCCGTAAAAGACTTTGCCTTATCTAGCGAATTATTAATAATATAATAAGCATATCTTGTGGCTGTTTTTTTGCCAACACCAGGAAGATGCGAAAACTCACTGATAAGCCTTGAAATTGGTTCTACCTTTTCCATTAAATGATGCCTCCAAGTCGACCCATTTTAGCAGAACTTAATGCTTCTGCCTTAGTTGCAGCATCAGAAAGCGCTGCCATAATTAAATCTTCAAGCATCTCTTTGTCATTTGGGTCAACAACATCTTTACTGATTGAAATAGAAATGGGAATTTTCTTACCATTCATTTGAACCTTTACCATGCCTCCACCACTTGTGCCTTCAATAATTGTTTCTTCTATTTCCTGTTGAGCACGTAAAGCATCTGCCTGCATTTTTTGCGCTTGTTTCATTAATTGTTGCATATTTTGACCACCGCCAAAACCACCAAAACCTGCCATATATATATTCTCCCTTTCACTTTTAATTATTCAATTATCTTGAATTATTTTCATTATTATTGTTTGAATTATCTTTATAAATGTTATGAGCCAGAAAACTATTATCAATAACTGCTGTACCATCTGATATATAGTTTTTATAATTATCAAACATAATTTTATAAACATTTCCAGAGCCTAACTCTGCCTTGTTTGCCTTTGCTTCTAGTTCATATAAAATTTCATCTGCGTTTACTAGTTGTTTTTCCAATAAAAACTTTTCAAGAGCATCTGAATTGTATTTTGAAGTATCAACTGTACTTTCAATTCTATTGAAAAGTTTATTAATCTCATCAAGGTCATTCATAGTGCCATACATACTAGTATATTTCTTCTTTATATCATCTAATTTTTCTGAACCCATTGATTGTTTTTCTTTGATTTCTCTCAATTTAGATAGAAGTTCATACGCAGCCCTATACCTAGTATTTATACCAACTTGTGTAATATAATGATTACAATATGCAAGCGCACAATCATCGACCCTGCAAGTATCACACCCGCTCTCTTTATCAGATTCTTCAATTTCTTTATCAAGGTATTGAACCTTACTATCAAGTTTATTTATAAGTGCATTTAACTCCTGGTCATACGGCATATTATCAAATGTGGTAAATGCTTGTTTCATTTCCTCTATAAAAACACTCGGTATAGTCATAACTTGTCTACGTTCTAATTGTTTATTATTAATGAACTTAAAAATATTGTCATTGTTTTCTTTGTTTGTATTTTCAAAATCATTAAGTCCCATTTCAACGCCATAAGTAACTGATTTCTTTATATCCTCAATATATAGTTTAGGTAAATAATATCTAAATCTTGCCATGGTATAAAAAGTATCCAATGTTTGTTCAAACGAAAGCGTACTACTTTTTAAAAATTTATACTCATATCTTGTAAGATTAAGTGCACATTCTTTTACACCAGCAGGTATCTCCGAAAGTTCACCATCATGCACAGCCATATAAAGCATAGCATTAATTTCAGTTTTGTAATCATTTAATAAATTTACATATTCGTTCCAAAATGTATCCTTATTTGACATAACTTCTGTAAAATTATTAAGTACCCAATCCAATTCCTGTTTCTTCATTATTACCCTCCACAATGACTAATTTTTCTCCAAATAAATTACGTAAATTTTCTATATTTTGAAGTTCATAATCTTCACCATCAACCTCAACACTAAACGCTAAATTTATACTTTTAAAAAACGAATTTAATTGTTGTCTGTTTTTTTCAAAAGATATCAACTCTTTTGCGGTTTTGTTCTGAACATATATGATAGCATTGCCATCATGAATAGCAATTCCCTTAGCCTCACGCATGGCAGAAAGTAAAGATATATGATTTTTTGTTCTTAAATAAGTAAGTAAATTACCAAAAACGTTTTTATATTGTTCTTCGTCACAGATTTGTTCATCAATTTTATTGTTCTGTACTTCTTTAAAAACTTCTAAATCATTTTTTACTTCTTGCAGTAATGGTTTAATATCTTTTTTTTCGCTCTCTGCCACTATTAGTTTTTTGAGTCACCACTTTCAATAATTTTTTCAATTCTTTCAATTCTTTTAAGAATACTATTTGCATTCATTGCTTTTACTATATTTGCTTCAAGAACAATTCGAGGATGCGAACTATATCTCAATTCTGCCTCTATACTACTTAAAAGTTCAACAATTTGAACAATTTTTGTATAATTCTGTATTGAAGCCTGCGCTTTCATGATTTCCATAATTTGAGGTTCTGCAACAACAAGTTCTTTTGCTTTTTCGGTCATAGTAGATAATACAAGCAAATCTCTAAAATATTCAATAATGTCCTTAGAAAGGATAAGCGAACTTTTGCCATCACATAAAACATTGTCAAGTTCCACCATTGCACTGCCAATATTACCTGATAAAATCGCCTCTGCAATTTTTGATAAATTTTCCTTTTCAGTGCTTCCAAGAACGTCAACTACTGATTTATATGTAAGGGTTTCGCCTGCGTATGAAATGCACATATCAGCAATCGAAAGTGTATCACGAACACTACCTTCTCCCGCCCTAGAAATTAGTTTAATTGCATCTTCTTCAAATGCTATTTTATTTTCATTTAATATTTTTCTAAGCAATGTTTCAAGTTCCGTTGTTGATACAAGTTTAAAATCAAACCTCATACATCGAGAAAGTATAGTCGCGGGTAGTTTATGAACCTCAGTAGTAGCAAGAATAAATACCACATATGCTGGCGGTTCTTCAAGAGTTTTCAATAACGCATTAAACGCGCTATCAGTCAACATATGAACCTCATCAACAATATAAACTTTGTATTTACCATTAAGAGGCGGATATTTAACCTTTTCTCTTAAATCTCTTATTTCATCAACTTTGTTATTTGATGCAGCATCAATTTCAAGAATATCCAAATTATTTTCAGATAGTGCTTTACATGTTGCACATTTTTCACATGGCGAACCATTGATTGGATGTTCACAATTAATTGCTTTCGCAAAAATTTTTGCTGTCGATGTTTTGCCAGTACCACGGCTTCCGCAAAGTAAATAAGCATGCCCTACTTTGTCATTTTTAATTTGATTGATTAAAGTTTGAGTAATATGTTTTTGCCCAATAACTTCATCAAATGTTTTTGGTCTATATTTTCTATATAACGCAAGATAACTCATAGTTGCTCCTATTTTAATTTATTTCTAACACGTTGTAATGTGTTTTCTATACTCTTCAAAGGCTTGTCCAAAATTTCAGCAATCTGAACCTGACTTTTACCATCAAGATACAATCTTAAAACTTGTTTTTCAAAAGATGAAATGGCATTTTCAAGGTCGCTTAGTTTCTCTTTGCCTGTTTCCCTACTTAAAAACCACTCCTCAGGGTCACGTGCCTTATCATCCCTTATATCAACTTCCAAATCGCCCTCATCATTAAATTTTTGCCTAAAAGGAATATAGTTGTTAAGTGGTTTATTCTTTTGTGCATTGGCTTTTTTTATAGCATCAATTATTTGACGCTTCGCACACATAAGTGCAAATTTTTTAAACGCATCACTGCTAACAGCACCGCGTTCAATATCATAACTTTTAACTGCTTGTAAAAAACCTATCATTGCCTCTTGAAATAAATCATCTTCGTTGCCACCAACATAGTAGTATTTTTTGCAAAGAATTTTAATTATTTGAGAGTACTGTGAGATAAGTGAGTCAAGGTCTTCAATCTTTATACCATTTTCGCCTTTTTCCATTGTTCGCCCCTTTGTCTAACAACTTCATATAATGCAACACCAGCACTTACAGACGCATTAAGTGAATTGACTTTACCATTCATTTTAATACTTAAAATGCCATCAGCATTCTTCCGTACGAGTGAACTGACACCATTACCCTCAGAACCAATAATAATTCCAATAGGTCCAGTTAAGTTGGCATCATACATGCTTTGTCCGTCCATATCAAAAGCATAAACCCAAACACCACGTTTTTTTAGTTCTTCTATTGCCTGATTAATGTTGTTTACTTTCACAACATTAACATGCTCACTAGCCCCAGCAGAAACACGTACCACGGTTTCGTTTACACATACAGACCTGTGCTTTGGAATAACAACACCACAAGCACCAGTACAATCAGCAACTCTAAGAACACTACCCAAATTGTGTGGGTCTTCCAGTCCATCAAGTAAAATAAATAATGGCGCTTCACCTTTTTTCTCAGCATCTTTAAAACAATCATCAAAAGTGCTATATACAAAATCGCTTGCTACCGCACAAATGCCCTGTGGGTTTTTAGATTGACAAACCCGTGCAAAATATGCTTTATCTTTAAACTCAACTTTAATACCATTATCTCTGGCTTTTTGAACAATGTCGCGAACTTCAACGTCATTGTTATTATCAATAATTTCTATCTTTTCAATAGTCTTACCAGAATTAATCAATTCTCTAACACTATTTTTACCTTCAATTCTCATACAATCTCCATGTCTTTAACGACAATTTCCAGTGCTTTTTTAATAATATAATCCAATCTTTCCTTTGCACCTGTAAGGTATAGAAAACCAATAAGCGCCTCTAATGCCGTGGCATATTTATAATCTTCGACTGAATAATTTTTGGCTTTATGACCAGCATCTGAATTGCGCGCGCGCCTAACGACACCCTGTTCAATTTCTGTCAACTCCGGTAAAAGTGCCTTAAAAACCAAGTGTTGTGCCGAAGCATTTACTATTTTATTCGCAAAAGTATTAAGTTTCCCAACTTTAAAGCCTGTTCTATTTAACAAATAATGGCGTACTGCATTGCTATAAACACTATCACCAATATATGCAAGAGCAAGAGAGTTTACATACTCTCCTTCGACCTCTTTCATAGGTGCTATATCAACGCCAATGTAATCAATACTTTTCATAATTAAAGTATACCACACTCATGTGAACGTTTGCAACAATTTTACCAAAATACAATGACACTACTAAGGCATAATATCACACAGCAAGTAATATCTTAAAGTAAAGAGGTATTAAAATGTTTGCTTGTATAAAAAAAAGTCAAATTATATCCATTATTATCATTATTGTTTTAATAATATCTTCTTCTGTGGTTATAAAAACGGTTTCTGCAAAAGAAACCGAAACCGTGCCGAGTATTGGAATAACCATTGTTATAGATGCAGGTCATGGCGGTATTGACCCTGGCGGAATAGGAATAAAAACAAAAGTTAAAGAAAGCGAACTTAATTTAGATGTTGCCTTTAAACTTGCAAAAAATTTAAAAAATATTGGAATAAACTGCATAATGACACGCACAAATTCTAATGGATTATATGGAATATATACGGCAGATTATAAAAAACGTGATATGCAAAAGCGCAAAGAAATTATAGATAAAGCAAATCCTGATATGGTTGTTTCTGTTCATATGAATAGATACGTGCGTTCATCACTTAGAGGTGCTCAGGTTTTTTACGATAAAAAAAGTAATATTAGTAAAAAACTTGCAGAGAGTATTCAACATTATTTTAAAACATCACTACCTGAAAGCACGAAAGGAGTATCCGTTGGCGACTATTTTATGCTTAAATGTACAGATAGTCCCTCAGTAATTGCTGAATGTGGTTTTTTATCAAATGAATACGATGAAGCACTATTAATTAATGATGCTTATCAAGAAAAAGTTGCCTATGCAATATTTTGTGGCATAATAGAATATCTTGCATTACCTTATTAAAAAAAAGAAGAAATATTCTTCTTTTTTTAATTCATTTAAAGCGGTAATGATGGGCATGGCATTAAATCTGTACCAGCAATACCTTTACCATTTATATATAAATAGTACCCTTGACTTGCTATCATGGCAGCATTATCAGTGCAAAGTATTAATGGTGGGTAAAAAATCTCAATACCATTTTTTTCGCCCTCTATATCACAAATTTCTCTCAATTTTTTATTTGCAGAAACTCCGCCTGCAAGCACAAGTTTCTTGCATTTGTCATTTCGACAAGCAATAATAGCCTTATTTATGACCTGTAAAATAGCCTCTTCTTGAAACGAAGCACAAATATCTGGAACATTAATCTCTTCACCTTTTTGCCTATGAGTGTTTAAATAATTTATTACTGCCGTTTTTAAACCACTATATGAAAAATTAAAGTCTTTCATTTTTTCATGTGGTTTGTTAACAAATTTTATAGTTGCTTGACCCTTTTCTGCCTGTGCCTGAACACTTGGCCCGCCCGGATAAGGCAAACCTAATTCACGCGCAACTTTATCAAACGCCTCACCTATTGCATCATCAGTTGTTGTTCCAATCAATCTGCGTTTTATATAAGATTCTACTTTTACAAGTGCAGTATGCCCGCCACTGACAATTAAACAAACAAAGGGAGGTTCAAGGTCTTTATGCGCAATATAATTTGCGGAAATATGACCTTCAATATGATTTACAGCAATAAGTGGTTTTTTTTGAGAATACGCCAGCGCCTTTGCATAACTTACACCAACTATCAATGCACCAGACAATCCAGCACCATAGGTTACAGAAATCGCTGTAATATCTTCAAGGGTCACATGTGCTTTACTTAATGCCTCATTTAAAACGACATCAATATTTTTTACATGGTTTCTTGATGCAATCTCAGGCACTACTCCACCATAAATCTTGTGAATATCAATTTGGCTTGATATAACGTTCGCTAAAATCTCTCTACCATTTTTTACAATAGCAATACTAGTTTCATCACAAGACGACTCAATTCCTAGTATTAAAATATCTTTTTTCTCTTTATTTTCCATTTTATTTTACTTCATTCTTTATAAATTTTCTAAGTATTTATTACTTAAAATTTCACCATTATACTTTTCATATCTATTTTTCATACTATCTATAACATTTTGAGGAACACCATGCACATTACCATAGTAATTGTCCATATATATTACATCAAAATCAATATTGTTCTTTTTTGCATATTCTATATACTTTTTTATTTCCCAAATCTTACAAGAC
>JAVWAR010000010.1:0-15792 GCA_036649955.1 Clostridia bacterium
AGTTGCAGTAACATTTTCAACTAGAACTTTACCAATCATTTCTGCGTTATTATAATTTGCTACGGTTATATAATGGTCTAGGCAAAGGTGAATACCACGATTACCATAAACTGTATCTCCACCATTATTGTTATAATTGCCACCACTAATTTTTATATCGTAAGTTCCACCGCCCATTGTACAAATTGTAAGTCCACGTGCTTTATTGTCGCTCATATTGCAATTTGTAAATATTCCAGTAGTTGTAACTCTTCCAATATATGCACCATAGTTTTCATTTTTTGAAGAATTAACATTTTCGAATATCATTTCTTTTGCAAGTTCATTTTGGCCTGTTGTAGTGTTGTCAGCCAAGTAAATACCATAAGTGTATGAGGTAATATTGATATTTTTTAATATAAATGAATTATACGCCTTATCTCCTGCGCCATATAATCCTTGACATACTTTATTGCCCTTAAAGGTCAATTTTTCCATATAAACATTGTCGCTAGTTAAGTTTATATGAGAAGTAGTCGTGTTTATTGATTTAGATATTATTACACCATCAGTGCTTTGTCCAATAAGTTTAACATCTCTACTTATTGTAAGGGCATCATAGTTATAAGTACCATTAGCCAAATAAATAGTGTTTATAGTATTATTGTTAAGTGCTGAATTTAGTGTTGATACGTTTGTTACTAAAACTTCATTGTTGCCAGCAGTAACGTTTATAGGGTATTTACAAGTTTTATTTTTATACGTAATTACTGCGGTTCGTTGTTCTGGAAATGACAATTTATCTTCACCTTCAAGTGAAATTGTCAAACCCGCTGTACTAAATGGCAGTTGGGTTATTGTTCCATCTTCATACGTAACAGAAATTGCACCATCAGTTGCCTTAACATTTTCTCCAACAATATAATTCGTTTTTGTTGACGAAGCGATTGTGAATCCAAGAATTGATGATTGGTTTTTTCCACAACCAACAAAACAGCAAGTCATGGCAGTACATAAAATCAATGCGGAGCATAAAATCTTTGAAATTTTCTTCATTATTTAGGCCTCCTTATAATATATTTATTATATTCCTATTTGATATTTATTGTCAATACAATTAAAGAATTTATATACAAGATTATTTAATAATTAATTAAATATTAGGCGTCGTTTGACTTAATTAATAAAAAATGATATGATTCAATTATTAAGGTTTTATTTTCGAGGTTATAGTTTTTTTATCAATGAGGAATAGAGTTATATGAAGATTGAAATTAAAGGAATATACAGACATTTTAAAGGTGATTTTTACATTGTTGAAGATATTGCTATTTGCAGTGAAACATTGAAGAAAATGGTAATATATAGGCAGTTATATGGAGAATGTAAACTATATGTTAGACCTCTTGATATGTTTTTAGAAAAAGTTGATAAAATAAAATATCCAAATTGTGAGCAAAAATATCGCTTTGAACTACAAAACATTAAAAGTAAAAAATAAAATTTAAATATAATATACGTTATTATAAAGGAGAATTGAATTATGAAAAACTTTAAACTAAACCCAGATTTAAATTATGTTAATCAAATAATTATTGGTATTAATAAAAAAGATGGTCATTGTCCATGCAGAATTATTGCTGATGATACTACTCTTTGTCCATGTGATGATTTTATAAAGAATGGGACTTGCAAATGCAACTTATTTCTTAAAGTTAAAGCAGATAAGAAAAAGTAATTACTAGCCAGTTTATTAAAAGAGCGCATGCTCTTTTTTTTATGTAAACTATTTGTTTGATTTTATGTATTATTTTTTAGAAAATAAATGATAGTGGTTATATTCTCATTTTTAGGCAAGACTTATTTTAGGTGAATGTATGACAACAATCGCAAGTATTAAGAAAAAATTAAAAGACTGTTATGACCTTGAATTACGAGAATTTGTAATTGCTGAAAAGTCAGCATGTGTTTTTTTTCTATCAACGCTTGTAGACAATGCACTTATTAGCAGTTCAATTATTGAACCACTATTTAAAAATTTAAAAAAAGTAAATAAAAGTAACATTATAGAAAACCTATATTCAAAATTTATTTCTTGTGGCACGTCAGTTATTAGACTAAAAAACAAAAATGTTTATGAAGAAATAATGTGTGGAAATGCAGTTATTGTCATAGATGGCGAGCCTGAAATCTTATCATGTGCGGTACAGGGCTATGAAAAACGTGCAATAGTTGAACCTCCAACGGCATCTGTTCTTAAAGGACCGCGAGAGGGCTTTATTGAAGATATTTCTACAAATATAAGTTTAATAAGGCGTAGAATAAAATCCAGTGACCTTGTCATAAAAAAATATGAAATTGGTAGAATAAGTAAGTCCGCAGTCGCCGTCATTTATATGAAAGACATTGCTGATGAAAAAATAGTAAATCAAGTTACTGCAAAGTTAAAAGATATTGATATTGATGGAATACTTGATAGTTATTACATAAAAGAGTTATTAGGTTCTAGCGGAAGTAAACTTTTTACTCAATTTGGAGATACCGAAAGACCAGATGTGGCGGTTTCTAAAATATATGAGGGAAGAATTGCTATTGTTGTAGACGGCTCTCCCTTTGCAATCACATTACCTTATTTTTTAATGGAAGATTTACAGAATGCAGATGATTATTATATGCATCCAACACGTGCCACAGTAGTTAGAATTATTAGATTGCTTGGATTGTTTTTATCAATTACATTGCCGGGACTTTATGTTGCAATGCAAAGTTTTCATTCAAGAGTTTTACCTATAAATTTTATTATGTCATTATTGAGTTCAGTTGAGTCGCTTGCGTTTCCGCCACTTATTGAAATATTATTCGTGTTATTTTTATTTGAAATTTTAACAGAAGCAAGTATAAGGATGCCAAAGCATCTTGGTTTGGCGCTAAGCATTATAGGGGCACTGGTACTTGGCGATACTGCTGTTCAGGCAGGAATAATTTCTCCGCCCGCTGTTATGATTGTTGCAATAAGTGGAATCAGCCTTCACATTGTTCCCAATCAACTTGGAACTAGCACAATTTTAAGAACAATATTTACAATAATAGGTGGTGTATCTGGGTTTTATGGAATTATAATTGGAACTATATTTTTAGTTGGGTTTTTGGCATCGATTGATAATTACGGAGTAGGATATCTTGCACCTTATGCTCCATCAATCGAAAACGATAAAAAAGATGCAATACTTAAAAAAGGCCTAAAAGAAATGGATACGCGTCCTATGAGTTATACACAGCATAATAAAGTGAGAATGAGTAATGGAAAAACTATTAAGTAGAAAACAAGTTATTATATTGTTTTTTATATGCGTTATGGCAAGTAAAATACAACGGTTTCCAGGACTAATTGCAAGTGTCGCCGGCAGAGATGGCTGGCTTTGTATTTTGGTTCTTTTTGCCATTGATATACTTTTGTGTCTAGTAGCACTAAGGATTAATAAACTATCACAACAAACAACATTATATGAGACATTATCTCGTGGAAGCAACAAGGTGATAGCGAAAATTATAATTATATTTTTCATTATATTCTTTTTATTTAAGGGAACTTCGAATTACAAAGCGATACATGAATTTTTTGCAAGTGTATTATTTGATAGATTGTCATGGGAATTTTATAGTTTAGCATTTATAAGTTTAATTATATTTATGGTTCGAAAAGGTATTCAAACCATAGGAAGAACTGCCGAAATTTTTTACAGATTTATACTATTAGGGTTTATTGTTGCACTTGTTTTTGGTATTATCACCACTGACTTTTCGCAAGTTTTGCCTATATTAAATACTGGTGAATCTTTTCTTTTTAAAATTGTAAAAAATTATGCTTTTTGGTTTTCTGACTTTACGCTTATTCTCATGTTTTCAGGGTTAATGAGGCATGAAAAGAAAGGGCTTACAAAGCCACTGATGTTAACATATGTTACGCTGTGTGTAGTTTTTTGTTTATTATATATTGTGTTCTATGGGCTATATCAAAATTTATCTGCGTTTCAAACTCATGGGTTATCTGCAATTACTCAGTTTTCACTTCTTTCATTAGATATAGGTAGGATTGATTGGTTCTTTTTAATGCTTGCACAAACTTCTACCGTAATTGCAACAATATGTTATTTATTTTTTGCCGTAAATTGTACTCAACAACTATTTAACAGAAAAAACAATTCAATAGTTATAACATGTGTAATTATTGCACTTGTGTGGATACTTGATTTGTTTTTATTCAATAATATTGAAATATTTATGCGTACAATTTATTCAGTTTTATCTTATTATGTAATTGGTCTTGAAACCATAGTGCTGGGTGTGATTTGGATTATTGCTAAAAAATCCAGTAAAAAGCCGTTGCTAAATAAATGATATTAAAACAAGTAGGGGGAAGTATTAAATGGAATTTCTAAAAAAACATACATGGCTAGTTGTTGTGATTGCTATAATTCTTGTTATGCCACAAGCCCTAACTACGCATGCAATTTTAAATCAAAAAATAATTCTTTCTGGAATTGCGGTGGATAAAGAAAGTGATATTTATGAAGTTACGGCACAAGTTATTTTGCCCAAAGGTGGTTCTCAAATATCTGGTACAGGTATAAATATTGATTTTATAAGCGAACAAGGCAAAACCGTTGGTGAGGCAATTCAGAAAATTGGCTATAAAATGGGTAAAACGGTTAGCCTTTCACATATAAATTTTATCATTCTAGGTGAAGGCGTTATGAAAGACAATATTGCGACAGATATTGATTATTTTTATAGAAGTGCCTCAATTAATGTTTCTGCCATGATACTTGGATGTACGGGAAAGGGCGGGGATATGATTAAAAAGACACAGGGACTTGAAACGGATATAGCCGTAGGTTTGCAAAAGGCTTTTATATACAAACAACACGATATGAACGGAATAATGACAACAATGCAGGAGGTTTATAACTCTCTTTACAATCCGTCACAAACCATAATGATTTCAATGATTGAATTTGAAATGGCAAAAAGTTCGGGCGGAGATGCTGGCACAAATAGTGGTGGCGGGGCATCTGGAACGAGCAGAACAGATAGCGAAAATCAACAGACGACAAGAATAAAATATTATAATGATATTGCAATTTTAAAGGCTGGAAAAGTTGTTTCTATGCTAACGCAAGAAGATGAAATTCTTGGAGTTATACTACAATCTACAAAAAGTAAGGAAGGGGCCATTGGTTTTAATAACGTTGAAATAGAAAATGCAGATATTGGGAAACTTACACTTATGATTAAAAATAAACGAACAAAATACAAAACCTATTTCGAAAACGGAACACCTATTTTTGAAATAAATATAATTATTGACAAATGTTTGGTTAGCGAAATACAGATAGGTACCAATAACAAAGAAATCTATGAATCAACATCAAACTATTTAAATGAAAATTTGACAAAAGTTGCAACTACGGCTGTTACAAGTTATATTTACCAGGCATTTAAACAAGGGAAAGAAAATGATGCAGACATACTTGGTATTGCGGACAAGTTTAGCAGGTTGAAAGCCAAAGAGTGGCAATCTTACCAATCAAAACTTAGCAATAAAAACAATTATTTAAATGAAGTAAATATTGTTGTTAATTTAAAAATTAGACAAGGTGCTTAGGTTATAAATTAAAATACTATTTTTTACTTTTAAAAAAACAGATGAACTAGCATCTGTTTTTTTGTATTGTTTAATTTTCTTTTTCTTTAAAACTATCTATTAATCTATGTATAAGTTCAATTATTACTGGGGCTACCATAATAAGAATTATAACAAATAGTGTATTTGTAAGCCCGATTGATACAAGATTAAAAAATGTCGGAATGGCAAGAACGAGTACTAAACAAATAAGTGACATTGATGCAAATAGTATTCCCGTAAGCACCGTAAATGGTTTACATAATCTATAAAGCATTGCTACACCAGTGAATGTTAAAACAAGTGTTGCCATTGTGCTTATTGTATGTAAGTCTGTACTTCCAGTAAGATTTGCGAATAGATAAACAGCACAGACATTAAGTATAAGAGTTATTCCGGCAGGTAAAGCATTTTTAATAAGGTTGTAAATAAATTTACCACTTACTTTATTTGTATTTGACCTAAATGCAAGGAAGAATGAAGGAATACCAATTACGAAATATTCAAGCAATATAAGTTGCATTGGACTAAATGGATAACTTTGACCTGTAAGAATTATTAATAATGAGAACACTACTGTAAATATTGTTTTCATAAAGAACAATGATGAGGCGGTTTGAACGTTATTAATAACTCGTCTACCTTCAATAACCGTTTCAGGCATTGAACTGAACTGAGAATCTAAAAGAACCATGTGAGATACACTTCTAACAGCCTCACTTCCGTTAGCCATTGCAATAGAACAATCGGCTTCTTTTAATGCTAAAATATCATTGACTCCGTCACCAGTCATAGCGACTGTATTGCCTGCGGCTTTTATTGCTTTAATAAGTACTGCTTTTTGTTCAGGAGTAACTCTTCCAAACACCGTGTAACTATTTGCGACACTGATTACTTGTTTTTCATTCATCCCTTCAAGGTTGATAAATTTATCAGTATTTGCAACGCCAACACGTTTTGCAATTTCAGCAACCGTAAGAGGATTGTCGCCAGAAATAATTTTAACGTCAACATTATTATCTTTAAACCATTTGATAGTAGCAACTGCATCATCTCTTATTTTATCTTCCAAAACTAGTATTGCTACTGCTGTTCTAGATGATGGCAATTCTTGATTTTTGATTGCGCCGTCTGCCTTTGCAAGTAAAAGAACTCTATAACCATCTTTCGAATATTGGTCAATTTTATTTTTAAGTAATGAATCGTTTAGATTTGGTATTACAAACTCCGCTGCGCCAAGAATATATGTGCCTGCTTCCTCAAAAGTTACGGCAGATAGTTTTCTTGAAGAGGAGAATGGAAGAGTTGAAATTGGTTTTAATTCCTTACTATAACCAAAATAATTAATTAGTGCTTGACTTGTTTGGTTATTATCAGACAAAGCATTTAGCATAGAGCCTATAATTCTTTTTAATGTATATTCAGAATTGTTATTAATTTCAAGGCAATTATAAACTTTCATTGTTCCATCTGTGATAGTTCCAGTTTTATCAAGGCAAAGTACGTTTACACGAGCAAGCATTTCAACGCAGTATAAGTCTTGCACGAGCGCGCGCTTTTTTGCAAGTTTAATAACTGAAACAGCAAGAGTGACTGAGCAAAGAAGAAACATTCCAGCAGGAATCATTCCAATAATTGAGCCGGCAGTTTTTGTAACAGTCAGAGCAATATTGTTATCGGTTTGAATATAGTTGTTTATGTACATTGCAATTCCAATGGGAATAATAACAAATCCTATAATTTTTATCATTTTAGATAATGAAGTGAATAGTTCTGATTTAGGACGTTTATATTTTTTTGCTTTTGAAGCAAGTTGTTCTATATAGCAGTTTGAGCCGACTTTATCAACTCTTGCAAAACATTCGCCACTTACAACAAAACTTCCGCTAAGAATGCTATCGCCAACCTTTTTCTTAATTGGTAGTGATTCGCCAGTAAGCAAAGATTCATTTACTTCAATATTTCCACTTACTATTATTAAGTCGGCAACAATTTGTTTTCCAAGTGTAAGTTTAATTATATCATCTAGTACAACTTCTTTTGTTGATATTTGTTTAAGCGTTCCATCACGCATAACATCAACAACTGGTGCTGTTAATAATGACAATTTTTCTATTGTAATCTTTGCACGTATTTCTTGAAATATACCAACACTTATGTTTGCGATGATAATTAACATGAATATTGTATCTTTATATGCGCCTACGCATAATAGGCTTATTGCAATAGCAAGACATAGCAAGTTAAAGAAAGAGCAAATGTTTTCATAAAATATACTTTTATAAGTTTTTACATTGGTATTTACTGATACATTATTGTGTCCTTTCTTTGTCCTATCTTCTGCTTGCTCAGATGTAAGTCCAAGTAATGGGTCTGCTTTTATTCTGCGAACACGAATAGGCTTAACTTCTTCAATTTTTGCTTTACGTTTAAAAATACTAATACGTGGTTTGGGTTCTTTATCTTTTTCAGAATCTACTGGTTTTATATTTTTTTGTTTGCGCAACTTTTTATTTTTTAAAATGATAGCGCTTTCATTTTTTATATTTTCTTTATCAGTATCTTTTGATGGCAAGTCAACAGATTTTTCTTTCGCTGTTACGTTTTCAAGCGCAGGCACACCTAAATCAACAGATTTGGGATTTACATCTGTTTTAGTTTCAAGAACTTTTGATGGGTTTGTTTTGATATGCTTTTTTTGTGGTTTTGATTTGACCACTTTTGGTTCTTTTATTGCTGGAAGAATTTTTTCCAAAACAACATCGTCCATACTAAGTTGTCCAGAATTCTTTTTTGCCATGTTATACTCCTAAAAAATTAATATCTATACTATAATTATATATGTAAAAGTTATTTTGTCAATCTGCGTACGTAAAAATAATAAAGTATCTGCGAATAATAAATTATACTTGCAAATATTTTTTATATGTGTTATATTATTAGAGCAAATTCCTTGCTAAAAGTAATATTTTAGCCGAATTAGTCCATAAGGAGGTAAAGAACATGAAATACGAATTATTATATATCATTGACAATGCGGTTGCAGAAGAAAACAAAGAAAAACTTGTGAGTAAATTTGAAGACCTAGTTAAGAGTAATAACGGCGAAGTTCTTTCACTAGAAAAATGGGGCGTTAGAAAGTACGCATATCCTATCAATTTTAAAAATGAAGGGTTTTATGTACTTATGACGTTCGAATCTAATGAAAAAGTTCCAAACGTTATATCTAGTCAAATGAATATTACTGAAGGTATCGTTAGACATATTTGTATCAGTAAATAAAAAGAAGGGGAAACTCATGAATAAAGTAATTTTAATTGGAAATCTAACAAAAGATCCAGAACTTACAACAACAACGAGTGGAATATCTGTATGCAGATTTACTCTTGCCGTGCAAAGAAGATTTGCAAGCCAAGATGGTGAACGTGGTGCGGATTTCCTTTCAATAACTGTTTGGAGAGGACAGGCTGATAATTGTGCCAAATATCTTAAAAAAGGTAGCAAGGCAGCAGTTGTTGGTTCAATTCAAACAAGAACTTATGATGCACAAGACGGAACAAAGAGATATGTTACCGAAATTGTTGCAGACGAAGTTGAATTCATCGGTTCAAGGCCAACTGGTGATGATGGTGAAAATGAAAATGCTAAACCTACCGCTACTAAAAAAGCACCTATTTCAACATTTGAGCCTATTGATGATGATAATCTACCATTTTAATATAAAAGGAGAGAGAATAAATTATGAACAAGCAAAACAAGAATAACTCAAACTATGATGATAAAAACCCTAAACGTTCTAAACGTCCTCAGGTTAAGAAAGTTTGCGTATTTTGTAATGATAAAGTAGAAGAAATTGACTATAAAGATGTTGTTAAACTAAAAAGATATATGACGGAAAAAGGTAAAATTGTACCACGTCGTACTACTGGCGTTTGCGCTAAACATCAAAGAGAACTTACCAATGCTATTAAGAGAGCAAGAGTTATGTCACTTCTACCATATAAAAATGACTAATAAAAAGCCACCCGTTTTTGGGTGGTTTATTATTTAATTTTTATATAATAACACCATATATTAATACTTTGATATAATTAGTAATAATTAAACAAAATATGAATATAAATAAATTAATGGAGGGAATAATATGTCTAATAAAAATTCTTTTACAGGCTGGATAGATAGTTTGCCATTATGGGTCAAATTTATATTTGCATTGCCAGTGCTTGATGGTATTTTCTATGGAATTTACCGTATTCTAAAAGGAAAAGTTGTTGCAGGTATAATTTGGATTTTTGTTGGTGCTACTATTGGCTGGATTGCTGATATTGTTTGTCTTGCACTTTACAAAAAAGTTACTTTATTTGTTTAAAGCAAAAATAATTGAACATGTTAAACGCATGTTCTTTTTTTTAGTATTTAATTTACATTAATTTTTATTTGTGTTATTATTAATAAATAAGGGAATGATAATGGATTATAAAGAAGAGTTTTTAAGAATATATGAAAATAATATTAAAAGAGAAGGTTCAACTGAACTGCTAAATTGGCTTAGTAAAAGAGATTTCTTTACAGCGCCAGCAAGTGGTAGAAGACACTTGGCTTATGAGGGCGGTTTAGTTGTTCATAGTGTAAATGTTTATAATAGATTAATGAGAAATCTTAAAATGGAATTTGGCGATAATATCCCATTTTCTAGTGAAACCATTGCGATTGTTGCTCTTCTTCATGATGTTTGCAAGGTTGATTTTTATACAGTAGATTATAAGAATAGTAAGGTTGATGGTACATGGGTTCAAGTGCCATACTATAAAATAGAAGATAGTTTGCCATATGGTCATGGTGAAAAATCTGCTTATATAATAAATGGATTTCTTAGGCTTACAAGGGAAGAGGCTATGGCTATAAATTGGCATATGGGTGCATGGGATGATAGAGTTAAAGGTGGCTCATATTCTCTTGGTGAAGCATTTAAGGCTTATCCACTTGCATTATGGTTACATATTTCAGATACTCAGGCTACGTATTTTGATGAGATAGAAGATACAACAACGGATTAGGGGGCAGTAATGGACGAAAACATTAATGAAAAAATAAAAGACGATGCAGTGAATGCAGAGTTGAAAGACGACATAGATAAGGATAAAAAAGGCGGTTTATCACTTTTAAGTGATATGCCTTTGTCTGAAAGCAAAGATATTGAAAACAAAGATATTGAAAGCAAAAGTTGTGAAAGTGAAATTGCTCTGAATGAAATTATAGAAAGTAAAACTTCTGATAACAGTGAATGTGATAAATTGATTGATGAAAAACCAAAAGATGATGCGGAAAATGCAGTAAATTTGCTTGTTAATGATGAAGAAGAAAATGTAGAAATACAAGATAAACAAACAAATGCAGAGCCAATAAAAGAAGAGCCAATAAAAGAAGAAATTCCAGAAATTAAAAAACCAATAGTGCATGAAACTATTAAATATGTGTATGCAGAAAAACAAAATAGAGATGAAGAAATTGCCTTAATAAAAAAGAATAGTGCATATTTAACTTCTATTTGGTGTTTGATTGTTGGAATTGTATGTTTAATAATTGGGGTTGTTCTTGCGCCTACGCAATTAAACAATTACGGCTCTTCGTCAGCAAATATATCTCTTGATATTATAGAACGCGCAAACAAAAGTTGTGTATCTGTTTTTGCATATAATGGTGACCGTATGGGTGTAGGTTCTGGTGTTTTATTTAAAAAAGACAAAATAAACAATTATAGTTATATTGTTACAAACCACCATGTTATTGTTGGGGCTAAAACATTTGGTATATCATTGTCGGATTCTCAGACAAAAATAGAAGCAACGCTTGTAGGAACTGACCCTTGGTCGGATTTGGCAGTGCTTAGGATAGATGGTATAAATTATACTTATTCATCTCTTGCACCAAGTGAAAATCTTCAACAAGGTGCATCTGTCTTTACAATAGGCAATCCGCTTGGCACGTTAAATAATTCCTTTTCGCAAGGTTATATTGCTAACGAATCATCGCGTATTGTTATGGCTGAAAACTATTTTGGTATTGAGGTATTACAACTAAATATGGCTATTAATCCTGGTAATTCAGGTGGTGCATTATTCAATAGTGCAGGGCAGGTCATAGGGCTTTGTAATTCAAGTGCAGTAGTTAATGCGTTAAATGCAAATGGTCAAACCATTGCAATTACTGCGGACAACATTGCTTTTGCAATTCCAGGAACGACCGTTCAATCTGTAACAAATGAACTTATGCTTAACTATTCTTCACAATCACTCGGTTATGTTAAAGGTAGAACCGATGCAGGTGTAACCATAGGGAAAAGCAATAATTCTAACAACTATATTATTGAGGCGGTTAGTGGAGATGCTTCTACGGCTGGACTTATGGTCAATGATAAAGTGATTAGCGTTACTATTGGTAAAGATGTTTATGACTTTACAAAACCAACAAATGATACATTACCACTTTGTATGGTTTATCTTAATTGGTCAGAAGTTAATGATACTGTAAAATTTGTCATTTCAAGAAATATGCTGCAACAGACAATATCAGTAACATATAGTACTCAATATAAATATGTAATTTAAACATGGCAACTGCCATGTTTTTATTGCGTTAAAAAAGTGTTTGTTGTATAATAAATTTATTAATTCAAAAAGAGGAATTTCATGACTGATTACGAAAAAATTGCAGAATTATTATATCCAAATATTAAAAAAACTGTTAATGATTATATTAATATGTATCCGGCAAGAAAATTGCCTGATGGCGCTGAGGTAACGAGATTGGCTCCCAGTCCAACGGGATATCTTCATATTGGCCAGTTGTTTCAGTGTTTAGTAAATAAGCGAATTGCTGATCAATCAAAAGGCGTTTTCTATGTCAGACTTGAAGATACAGACCAAAAACGTGAAGTTGCGGGTGCAGGTCCGATTATGGCAGAAATGATTAATTATTTTGCGCCATATACAGAAGGTTTTCATGACTATAATAAACAAAACGGCGATTATGGTTCTTATATACAAAGCGAAAGGCAGGCAATTTATTTGTGTTTTGCAAAAGACCTCGTTTCGCGTGGGCTTGCCTATCCTTGTTTTTGTTCAAGTGATGATGACGATGATGAGTCTTGTGATTACAGAGAAGAACAGAAAAAACTTGGCGTTCCAACTGGCTATTATGGCAAATGGGCAAAATGCAGAAATTTGACATACGAAGAAGTTAAAGCAAATATTGATGCTGGTAAAAAATACACAATCAGAATTAAAGCAAATGGCAATGGTACTGAAAAAATGGTTCATAAAGATTTGCTTAGAGGGTCTATTGTATTCCCTAAAAACTTTGTAGATTATGTGCTTATTAAAAGCACAGGGCTTGCACTTTACCATATGGCACACGTTGTCGATGATACACTTATGCATACAAGCACTGTAATTCGTGGAGAGGAATGGCTTTCAAGTGTACCATTACACTATCAGTTATTTGAATATTTTGGTCTAAAAGCACCGAAATATCTACATACTAATTTACTTATGACAACGGATGCAAATACTGGAAATACTCGTAAAATATCAAAAAGATATGACCCGTGGGCAGATTGCAGGTGGTTTATTGAACAGGGTTTTCCAAAAGAGGCGATTATAGAATATGTACTCAATCTTGCAAACTCTGCTTTTGAACCATGGCGAACTGCAAATCCAAATGCTGATATAAATGAATATATTTTAAAAACAGGCAATATGGGTAAAAGCGGTGCTATGTTCGACATGGTTAAACTGGTTGATGTATCTAAAAATGTTATTGCAAAAATGAAAGCACCGGAAATTTATTCACGTGTACTTTTATGGGCTAAAAAATATGATATAACGCTTGCTTATTTATTGGAACGTGATAAAGAGTATGCTATCAGCATATTTGCTATGGATAGAGATAATAAGCCAAGACCTAGAAAAGATACGGCTAAGTGGTCTGAAATTAAAGAATTTTATAGTTATATGTGGGATGATTTATATCTTTCAAAAGAGAGAAATTACGATTTTGAAGAAGAAACAAAGTTAAAAGATATAAAAGAATTATTAGAAAGATATATATTAGTTTATTCTGCAAGTGATGACAATCAGACATGGTTCAATAAAGTAAAAGAAACTGCTAGTCTATGTGGTTATTGTACAGATATGAAAGAGTATAAACTTAACCCTGAAAAATATAAAGGTAGTATAAGAACTGCTAGTACAATAATAAGGGTTGCCATTACTGGAATCAGGGAAACACCAGACCTTTGTGAAATTATGAAAATACTTGGCGAAAAGGTGGTTCATGCAAGAATAGTCGAAACGATTCTTGCCATTGAAGAGTTTATAAAAAATGGCATTGAATAATAAGTAAATAATTGACAAAGTTTTATTGTAAGCATATTATAAATATATAGAGGAGAATTTAAATGAAAAGAGTTTCAAAGATTTTTATGGCTATATTGATGACTTTGACTATTGTGCCATGTTCGGCAATTTTTTCAGCATGTAATTGCAACAAAGGCACTGCAACCGCGAGTGATGTAAAATACTCTACGGTAAATTATATGGACTCAGGTTCTATTAAGGTAGTCGCAAATAAGTATGTTAATGGTAAATTCGACATTGAATTTGCAGAAATTGGCGGATATGATAATACTGCCCTTAGTTTAGGCAAAAACAATGGAATAAAAATTGAAGGTACTTATATTAAAGAGAATGGGCAATACATATGTAATCCAACAAAACAAATTTTGAGTGATAATGGAGATATTTTTGAGGCTGGTGCAGAAGAATTAAAAAATCAACCTATGCCTATTGTTATGACTGATGATTATATTGCTTTGTATTTCGGCAACCCAATAATTGCTTTAAGAGAAGGAATGGATGAAAATAATAATTTATTAATTAGTCCGTTTAAAATTTATGGGCTTGATTCATTGATTATTATAAATCAATTATTACCTACTGCTTCTGAACAAGAAAAAACAAATGCAGTTATTGATGCTTTGGGTGAAGGAATATCGCTTGTATATTCAATAAATTCAAAAGGCATAACATCTCAGTATAGATTCATTCCTAGTAATGCCACTGAAATTGTTGTAACTGGTGTTGATGTTACGAAATGTGGTTTATATACAGCAGATGTATCATTTAAAGTTCCAAATGAAGAAACTGCGGATGCAACTGACAAAATTTTAAAAACAATTAAAGTTGAAAATATTCGAGTTGCGGATAGTAATTTCCTAGAAGACAATTCTCCTAAATTTCCTCCAAAACTTGTAATTGGTGCGAACAGCAGCAGTAATGTATGGAAACTAGAAGTCGTAAAGGATACTGCTTTTGCAGATGTAGTTAAATTGTTGAGAATAAACCCAAAAAATGAAGGATCTAATACTGAGATTCAAGTTACGGATGAAATGGTTAAAGTACGACCTGATTTAACAAAAGTTGGGATACAAACTATGACCGTTGCTCATCAAGGTATGGAAATTAGTATTAAGATTGATGTTTTTGACCCTGTTGCTACTGAAACCAACCATTTACTTTCAAAAATGTATTTAAGTAAGTCTATGGGTGTAAATAGTATTGTTGAAAAGGGTACAGAGTCACTTAGTGGTGCGATTGGTTTTTATAAGAAAGGCAGGGTTTCAGTTAGTAGAGCCGGCGATGATGATAATACAGTTAATGTAAATTTCCCAGCAAAGAATCCTGTTGACGAAAAGGTATCAATTAAAGGTTATGATAAAAACAAACTTGGAATTCAAGAATTGACCATATCTTATACAGAGAATGGCCAAACAATATCAATGAAAACAAAAATTATTGTTGTTGACAAAGATAATAAATTTGTAAGAGAAGTTGTTTGTGACCCAACACCAACTCCGATAAAATACGACAAAATTAACGGATTTAGTGGTGATATAAAAATATGTTATAATACAGACGCAAGTTTGGATGAGTTAATTAAAGTTACTACAATAAATGGCAAAACCATATGTAGTTTAAAAAGTGACGATAATAACACTCCGTTAGATTATATAAATATTGAACTTATTTCAGTTTCAGACAATTACTATGCTTATTCAATATCAATTAAGA
>JAVWAR010000011.1:0-15670 GCA_036649955.1 Clostridia bacterium
CGTCTTGCCATATCGCTCCTTACGATAAACTTTGCGGATTGGTTTCCACAAACGTTAATGCTTTCGTTTTATTATTCTTTAACATAGTAAATATCTCATCAATTATATTGTCTGCATTTTCACATTCAAGTCTTATTAATATTTGAAAGCGATATTTATTTTGAATTTTTGATATTGGTGATTTCATTGCACTTAAATATATAAAATCATCTTCATGTTTCTGTTTTATTTCTTTTATATTATCATAATACACTTTAATTGTTGACTTTGCAAGTTCTTCGCTTTCACTTGTTACTAAAATTCTCAGTATTTTACTAAATGGTGGAAATGCTGTAACTTTTCTTAAATTACTCTCTTTTGCGTAAAATCCCATATAGTCATAATTTTCTGCAAACTTATAAACATAATGCTTTGGCGAATACGTTTGAAGAACAACTACTCCTTGCAATTCTGCCCTACCTGCTCTACCCGCTACTTGCGTTATAAGTTCAAATGTTTTTTCGATTGCAGAGTATGATGATTGATACAAACTTAAATCTGCATCAATTATTCCGACCAGTGTAACAGACGGAAAATCATGACCCTTTGCTATCATTTGTGTTCCAACTAAAATTTGTGCTTCACCACTTCTAAACTGGTTCAATATTTTAAGATGTCCATCCTTATTCTTTGTTGTATCATTATCCATGCGAAGAATTTTTACATTTGGAAAAAATTTTTGAAGTTCATACACTACTTTTTGTGTACCAACTGCACCCTCTTTTAAATATTCACTTTTACAATTTGGGCAAACATTAATTGCTTTATATCTATTGCCACAATAATGGCATTTTAAAGTTTCATCATCTTTATGATATACAAGCGCAACATCGCAAGATGGACATTTTGCAATAAATCCACATTCTTTACACAATATAAAACTTGAAAACCCACGTCTATTTACAAACAACATTGCCTGATTGCCACTATTTATTGTTTCTTCAAGACGCACTTTTAATTCTGTTGAGAAAATATCGCTATTCCCATTCCTTATTTCACTGCACATATCTACAATTTTAATTTTAGGCAACGGATTGCCGTTGACACGTTCTTTCATTTCAATAAGTGTCGTATTTCCTTCTACTGCGTTTTTATAACTTATAAGTGATGGTGTTGCACTTGCTGAAATTAGTTTTGCTGAGTTTAAACGCCTTCTCTCTTCCGCCACCTCACGCGCATCATAACGAGGATTGTTTTCGCTTACATAACTCTGTTCATGTTCTTCATCAATTATGATAACGCCAATGTTTTTTAGCGGTGCAAAAATTGCAGACCTTGCACCAACCACTACTCTTGCTTCTCCTGATAACAGCCTTTGCCACTCGTCAAACTTTTCACCACTTGACAAGCCACTATGAATTAATGCCACCGCTTTACCAAACTTAGATTTAAGTGAGGATAACATTTGAGGTGTTAGTCCTATCTCTGGCACAAGCAGTATTGCTGTTTTGCCTTTTAATATTTCTTCTTCTATAATTCTTAAAAACACTTCTGTTTTTCCGCTACCAGTAACTCCATGCAACAAGAAACTTCTATTGTCTGTATTTGATATTATATCTATTGCGTTGGTTTGTTCTTTCGTAAGAGTAAAGTCTTTTGCTACTTCATTTTGTTGATTGTCATATGGTGTTCTTGCAAACGCTTCCCTATAACTTTTTATAATTCCCTTATCTTCAAGTACTTTTATTGCTGATGCTGAATACTTTGTGGCTAAAATAGTTTTTCTAACCGCACCACTTTCTTTCAGTGCAGATATTATCATAAGTTGTTTAGTCGCATTTGCTCGAATGTCTTTTATTTTTTCTTCATAATCGTCACATAGTTCATAAAACACAAACGACAAAGCCTTAACTTTTCCACTTCTTATCTCCGTTGGTACCATTAAGCGCAATGCGTCACACATACCTATATGATATTTTTTAGTCATAAAAACCGCAAGGGCTAACGAATCATTAGGTATAATTTGTTCATCATCAATCACGTGATTGATGAATTTTAGTTTGTCTTCCGCAATGCTTGATTTTTCTGTTACGGATATTGCATAACCTTCAATACTTCTATTGCCAAATGGTACAGAAACTCTACGACCGATAATTTCATCACCCGTTTCTTTACATTTATAATCAAATATCTTATCTACTTGGCTACTTGCAATATCTACAATAACTTTTACAATCATTTCTGCTCCATATATTATATTATACAAAAAAAGATACTACAACTAGTATAGCATCTTTAACGTTATTTTCAAAATAATTAATACACGCAATTATGTAATTCCCAAAATAATTACTATTAATCACAAATTTCAAACTTGTCTTCCATAAATTCAATCGAGGCAATTCTAAGTGGTTTATCATTCTTCGGGTCATCAAACTTCTCAGGATTTTGTGTCAATAATTCCTTTGCACGTTTACTAAGCACAACACATAGCCCATATTTACTACCACATTTTGTAATCATTTTATCTATTGGTGGTTCAAGTAATGTCATATATTTCCCCCTTAATATATTTGATACTCTAATTATACCATGCCATCATGGCAAATATCAATCAAATTATCAAATTTAATTATTTAGTTCCATTTAATAGTTTATTTATTGTTTCGCTTACCAGTGATGCTGATGCCTGACCTTTGGTTGCTTTCATGGTTTGACCCATAAAAAATGTAAATGCTTTACTATTTCCGCCCTTATAGTCTGCAACGGCTTGTGGGTTTGCTAAAATTATATCATTAACAACCTTTTCTAAAAATGCTGTGTCTGATTTAAGTTCAAGATTTTGGGCTTTCATTATAATTTCAGGGTCTTCATCTTTTACAAACAAGGTTTCTAAAATTTGTCTACTGCCTTGCTGTGATACTTTTCCTTCAACATACAATCTTGCAACACTAGCAAAGTTTTTAGGCGAAATATTTATTGTTATTTCTTCGTCAAGCAATGTTTCTGTATTAAGTTTCTTAAAAAGTTCGTTCAACATCCAGTTACATATTATCTTTGGGTTATTATAGTAACTTACTGCCGTATCATAAAATTTAGTATAAACTGGTGATTTTGTTATCTGTGAAGCATCATACTCCGTTAGCGAATAATTTTCCATATAAAACTTTTTCTTTTCTTCTGGCAACAATGGCAATTCACTCGCAATTCTTGCAATTTCTTCATTTGATATTTGTATCGGCAAAAGGTCGGGTTCTCTAAAATACCTATAATCATGGGCATCTTCCTTTGAACGCATTGAATAGTTTTCGCCAAGTTCATCATCCCATTTCAATGTGGCCTGCATTATTCTTCCACCATTATCAAGAATGTTTCTTTGACGTTCTACTTCGTACCTTATTGCTCTATCAATAGCCTTAAAACTATTAAGGTTTTTCATTTCTGTTCTATTACCAAGGGTTGAAGAACCTTTTGGTTTAAGCGAAACGTTAACGTCACATCTCAGCGAACCCTGTTCCATTTTACAATCTGACACGCCTATAAATTTAAACAAGGCTTTTAATGTTTCAAGGTAACTTATTGCTTCGTCTGCTGATGATAAATCTGGCTCTGATACTGTTTCTATAAGCGGTACTCCACCCCTATTATAATCAACCTGCGAAGTAGACGCATTATGCACAAGTTTGCCCGCATCTTCTTCCAAATGTATTCTATTTATACGAATTTTCTTTGCATTTCCATCAGCATCTTTTATTTCAAGATATCCATTTATACTTATTGGCAAAACCAACTGAGATATTTGATATGCTTTTGCAAGGTCGGGATAAAAATAGTTTTTTCTTTCAAAATAGAAATACTGATTTATATCACAATGCGTTGCAAGTCCTGCTTTGATTGAATATTCAACTGCCTTTTTATTTATTGTAGGCAATGCCCCCGGCATACCAGTACAAACTTCACAACAATGAGAGTTGGGTTCTCCACCAAACTTGTTTTCACAACTGCAAAATACCTTTGTTGCGGTTGAAAGTTCTACGTGGGTTTCTAGTCCTATTACAATATCATATTCCATTAGTTCTTTCCTCCGTTATGTTTTTCAAAGTAATCTGCAAGTTTAAAAATCTTACATTCTTCAAAATGGTTTCCTATAAGTTGCAAACCAACAGGCATATTACCTTCGCCTTTTCCGCATGGAAAACTGATGGCACAGCCACCAAAAATATTTACAGGTACTGTATAAATATCTGCAAGATACATTTGTAGCGGTGTTGCTTTTTCACCAAACTTAAACGCAACCGTTGGCGAAACTGGTGATAAAATTGCATCACACATGCTAAATGCTTTCGCAAACTCGCGTTTTAATAGTTCTTGACAAAGCGTACCTTTTTTATAGTAAGCATCATAATATCCAGAACTTAAAACATAGTTACCAAGCATGATACGTCTTTTAACTTCCGAACCAAACCCTTCACTACGGCTCTTAACATAAAGGTCAATCAACCCATCATAATCAGTTGCTCGAACTCCATATTTTACGCCATCATAACGCGCCAAATTACTTGCCGCTTCTGCTGAACTTAAAATATAATAAATATCAAGCGCTACTGAAATATCAGGAAGTTCAACCTCAACAATTTCAGCGCCCGCATTTTTATAAAAATCTATTGCTCTATCAACGCAAACCTTAACGTCATCATTCATGCCAAGAGAAAAAATTTGTTTGCATATTCCAATTTTCATGCCTTTAATATTATCACTATAACAACCGCTAACCTTAACTTTATCAGCATTTAAACTGCTTGTAGCATCTCTTTCATCGCATGAACTGATAGCATCAAGCATAATTCCGGCATCACGAACCGTTCTACCAAAAGTGCCGACTTGGTCTAGTGATGATGCAAAAGCAACCACACCTCTTCTTGAAACCAAACCATAAGTTGGCTTAACACCAACTATTCCGCATAGTGATGCGGGCTGTCTGATTGAACCACCTGTATCAGTTCCAAGCGAACCAAAACACTGATTACTTGCAACCGTTGCGGCTGAACCGCCTGACGAACCACCGGGAACACGAGTTTTATCAAGTGGGTTTAATACTTTACCAAATGCAGAGTTCTCATTACTTGAACCCATTGCAAATTCATCCATGTTTGCTTTGCCAATAATAATTGCCCCTGCCTTTTTTAGGTTTGAAACAACTGTCGCTTCATATGGTGCTGTAAAGTTTGACAAAAATTTACTACTACATGTCGTCTTCATTACTCGTGTACACATATTGTCTTTTACAACAACTGGCACACCCAATAAAGCACCTGTTTTATTGCCTTTTTTAATTTCAGCATCAATACGTTTTGCTTCTTGAATTGCGCCGTCTTCATCTATTGAATTTAATGCATTTATATCTTTCGTAAGTTTGATTTGACAAATGCACGCACGTACAACTTCTTCGGATGTAAATTCGCACGCCTTAATTTTTTTTGCTATTTCTTCAAGAGAATAATTTATTATTTTATCCATTACCGCCACCCTATTCAACCACTTTTGGAACGATAAAACCTTTACCGTCTGAAACTGGTGCATTTTTTAATATTTCTTCTTGTGTTAAACATGTGTGTGGTATATCTTCTCGCATTTTTCCCAATGGTAAAGATAGTCCATCAATATTACTTGTATCAATTTTTTCTAATGCCTTAATGTGTTGTAAAATTTCATTCATGCTTCCTTCTAATGAAACAAGTTCTTTTTCACTAAATTCAAGCCTAGAAAGTTTTGCTATATGAATAACGTCCTTTCTTGTTACTATTGCCATAATGATTTCCTTCTTTTTGTTAATTTTATTTATCGTTTCTTAGTATAACATGGATAGCCTATTGTTGCAATAAATTTCGAAACTCTTTTTCGTCAATTATTTTTATTCCAAGCGCAACTGCCTTGTCTTTTTTACTTCCGCTCTCTTCGCCAGCCAAAACATAATCAGTTTCCTTAGATACTGATGAAACAACGTCAGCGCCTGCGTTTTCAAGTATTGTAGTTGCTTCACCTCTTGAAATTGAAAGACTTCCAGTAAGCACAACCTTTTTACCTGTAAAAATAGTTTTAGTAATCATTTGTTCTTTTTCTTTAATGACTATACCTTGTTCAAGCAGTTTTTCAATCTCTATACGAACGTCCTTACGGCTAAAAAACTCATAAATATCAGTAGCAGTAATTTCTGCAATATTTGGAACTGTAATTAAGTCATCAATTTGTGCAGACATAACGTTTTTAAGAGATAAATATTTGTTTGCCAAGTCTTTTGCGGTTTTTTTGCCAACGCTATCAATTCCAAGCGCATAAATAAACGCGTTTAAAGACGGGTTTTTGCTTTTTTCTATGGCAAGTATCAAATTTTCTGCTTTTTTATCTTTAAAACTATTAAGAGTGAGAAGTTGTTCTTTTGTAAGGCCGTAAATGTCTGAAAAATCTTTAACGCATAGTTTGTTATGCAATAGTTCAACAGTCTTTTCAGATAAACCATCAATATTCATTGCATCGCGCTTTGCAAAGTGAACCATTCTTGCTTGAACCTGTGCCGGACACGTGTGCAGTGACGGACAATATATATTTGCTGTCGTTTGAATAAGAGAACTTCCGCAAACAGGGCAAGTGGTTGGCTGATTGATGATAATTGAGTTTTCAAAATCTTTTGCTAGCCCTAATATTTCAGGAATTACCTCATTACTTCTACGAATAAAGACTTTGGAATTTATTTTAACTTTCTTTTTTAAAATATCATTATAATTATTCAGTGTTGCCCTTCTAATAGTAACACCTGCAAGTTCAACAGGTTCTAGTTCTGCAACAGGTGTTATTTTACCCGTTCTTCCCACCTGCCACGTAACTGCATTAATCATAGTTGTAGTTTCTTCCGCATCAAACTTGTATGCAATGGCCCAGCGCGGAAACTTTTCAGTTCTTCCAAGTTCAATTCTTGCTGATAAATCATTAACTTTAAGAACAATACCATCAATTAAAATGTCTAAGTTCTTTTTTGTTTTATCAATAATTTCAGCCTCTTTTTTTATCTCATCAATATTACTAACAATTTTATAATAATCAGAAACAAAAAAACCATTTTCTTTCATGAATTCAATTTCATCAGTTTGCAATTTGAAAGTTTTACCTTCAATATAGTTTACGTCATAACAAACAATGTCTAAATTGCGTGACGCAGTTACTGACGCATCTAAATTACGAATAGCACCTGCTGCTGCATTGCGTGCATTTTTAAGCGGTTCAAGCGCTGTTTTATTATACAAAGCAAGTTCGCTTTTCTTCATAACTGCTTCGCCCTGTATCTGCATATATCCTAAATAATTTACAAATTTGGGTACTGTTCGAATAGTTGAAACTTGCGCCGTAACGTCTTCTCCAATCTCTGAATTGCCACGAGTTATGGCACGCAAAAGTTTACCATTATTATACGTTAACGCAATGCTTAATCCATCAAATTTATATTCAAGTATATATTCTTTTTTATGACTGATAATTTTATTATTTCTATTTTCCCATTCTTCAATCTCATTGAAAGTTTGTGCTTTATCAAGGCTTAACAGTGGAACTTTATGCGCAACTTTTTTAAACGAAGATAGAACAGAATCACCAACTTTTTTAGTGGGCGAAGAGTCTAAAACAATGCCGGTTTCTTTTTCAAGCCTAACCAGTTCATCATACATTTTGTCCCACTCTTTATCGCTAATAGTTGGAGCATCCAATGTGTAATAATTATAATTATTATAAGCAATTTCTTTAATTAAATTTTGCATTCTTATTAGTTTTTCTTGCTTATTTTGCATTTTTATACCCCTTTTTACATAATTTTATGCCTAAATTGCAGATTATTCTATAATCTCTAATGGTGCAAATTTAAGCGACAATGTTTTTATTCCCACCGTTTCAAACTTTATTGTTATGAAACTACTTATAAAATCTGTGACTGGAATTGTGACTTCACCTATACCAAAATGTGGGTGTTTTACCTTTGTGCCAATTTTAAAATCAGTCATTTTATACATATGTTCTTTTCCGCTTGCAGAACTTATTGTAGCCTTTATTCCCTTTGAAATTGCACTTGAAAGCAAGGTCTTTTTATCCGTTGTTTCCGTGCTTTCTTTCTTGCTTCTATAACAATTATTGTCTGGTTCTTCTTTAATTTCTCTGTTTGACATTTCTGATAAAAACCTTGACTCATCCGTGTATTCTGTACAATGGTTTTCAAATGAAAACCTTGTTCTTGCACGTGTTAAATACAACCGCTCCTTAGCACGAGTAACTGCAACGTACATAAGCCTTCGCTCTTCTTCAATCTCGTCCATACTCTTGCTTTTAACCGCTCTGCCTAACGGAAAAATACCTTCATTTAAACCAACAACAAATACTACTTTAAATTCAAGACCTTTGGCTGAATGCACGGTCATTATTGTAATATAATCATCTTTATCGTTCATATTATCACTATCTCGCATAAGCGTGATTGATTGAAGATATGACGACAATTCTGCGCCAACATTTGCTTCCGTGAACTCTTTTATTGATTCTACAAAGTCATCAATATTCATTTGCTTTGTAATATCTTCATCCGTTTTACTTCCAAGAGTTTCCTTTATTTTCAAGTATTCTACCATATATGAAGTAAATTCATACAATGGCATCTGTGCAAGTTTTTCTTGTAAATGACAAAGTATTTCTTTTAAAGGTTGCATTTTACGAGTCATTGCATCAGTTAATTTACCACTACTCATCATAAGGTCATACATTGTTGTGCCATATGACTCAGCCAATGAATATAATTCTTTAACACTTGTTTCGCCAATACCCTTTTTCGGGAATGCCATGGTTCTAACTAATGCTTCCGTATCATTTGGATTTGCAAGCACTCTCAAATATGCAAGTGTATCCTTAACTTCTTTACGCTCAAAAAACTTAAACCCACCATAAACCTGATGAGCAAGTTGATAATTCAACATTTTTTCTTCAATAATACGCGATTGTGAGTTTACGCGCATAAGCACTGCAAAATCTTTACACGAATATCCGTTATATTCAATTAATGAACTGATTGTACTCGCAACATATTCTGCCTCTTCAATATCATTATAACATACATATTCTTCAACTTTTGTACCAGCAGAATTTTCTGTCCATAAAGATTTATCAATTCTATGAACATTGTTTTTAATGAGTTTATTCGCTTTTTCAAGAATTTTCATTGTTGACCTATAATTTTGTTCTAGTTTGAAAATTTGAACGTTTTTAAAGTCTTTTGTAAAGTCTTGAACGTTACCAACTTCTGCTCCCCGCCAAGTATATATGCACTGGTCCTCATCACCTACTACAAAAATATTGCCATACTTCCCAGCAAGTAATTTAACTATTTCATACTGCGCAGTATTGGTATCTTGAAACTCATCAACATGAATATATTTGAATTTATTTTGATAGTATTCCAAAATGTCTGGACACTTAATAAAAAGTTCATAAGTTTTCATAAGCAAGTCATCAAAATCAAGCGCGTTACTTTGTTTTAGTTCTGCTTCATACATATTATAAAGCATAATTATTGCATCAGCCTTTTTATCATAAGTTATATACTTTTCGTACATTTCTGGCGTAAGCAATTTGTTTTTTGCAGATGATATATGAAAACTCATCGTCTGCGGTGTTATGTCAATCTCTTTTTCTAAAATAAAACGTTTTAATATCCTATCGCGTTCTGCATCCCCATAAATTGAAAAATTAGAATTATAACCTATTCTATTTCCATCACGTCTTAAAAACCTTGTACACATTGAGTGAAATGTTGATACTAACATATCATCACCACCCTCAACCATTTGTCTGATACGCTCTTTCATTTCATTTGCGGCTTTATTGGTAAAAGTTATTGCTAAAATTTGGTATGGTTTTACACCTTTGTCCTGAACTAGTGATGCAATTCTATGCGTCAATAATCTTGTTTTACCAGAACCCGCACCAGCAGTAACAAGTACTGCACCCTCAGTCGCTTCGGCTGGCTTTCTTTGCTCTTCATTTAATTTATCAAGTATACTCATTTGGCTTTCCCTTTTGCTTATTTCATATATATTTTACCACAAAGTATACCTCTTGTTCAAATGATTATAATCAAAATAAAAAATTGCAACATACAACTGCCACAATTTCGTTTTCATTTGGTTTTAAATTATATACTTTCTAGCATTTCAGTTTCTATCATTGTTTTAAGTGACCGATATCTTTCTGATAACTTAATAATATATTTTTGTTTAGCGGTTTCTGTAAGAAAGTCAAACACTGCATGGTCAATAAGTTTTCCAAGTGGGTTTATAATAATTGAATGTGTGTCTGTTAGAATTTTCTTCACCTTATTATAAAGTGGGTCTTTTGTAATTTCTTTTTCAGATTTAATAACAGCATAACGCGTCACCGCCGAAAGATAAGACGTGGTTACCTTTCCATGTTCTTTTGTGCTTTCATTTGTACTTGCATTTCTAAGCCTATCTTTTGCCTTTTGTGCGAGTAATTTTAAAGCATTGTTCATTATTAAGTTTTAATATAACCTCCTATTTAAATTGTGAATATTGAAAGTCTAACATAAGACAACTTAAACCCAACTCAGCCCGCAAAATTTTCTACAAAAGTATAAAAATAGTAGTCATTATATTTCTTGACCCATAATAAAACAATTAAAGATAAAAAAGATTGAAATATTAAAAGAATAAAAAAAGAACAGCATTACTGTCCTTTAATTTATTAACCTTTACGGCTTCTTTTAAGTGCGGCTTCGGTTTTCATTTTGCGTTTTACGCTTGGTTTAACATACGCTTCTTTCTTACGAATGTCCCCAATAATACCGTCTTTTTGGCATTTACGTTTAAATCTCTTGATAGCGCTATCAATGTTTTCGTTTTCGCCTACTTTAACTGTACTCATATAATCTTCACCTCACTTTGCCTGTTTTCTATGCTGTATTATACCACACCTAAATTTTTGTGTCAATATTTTTTAGGATATGAATTATTTTTATTAAAGTATTCTAAGAGTCTAAGGTTATATCACGGGCTGAGTAAGCATTTTCTCTGAAACAACTTTAATCATTTTAACTTTTATAATATCTGCATGTTTCATGTTTTCATTTTTTGGAACAATACATTCAATATAATTTTTAGAATAACCATAACCAAATTCATCATCAATTTTCTCTAAAAGAACCTCATCTTCTCTATCAATATTTTTTTCAAGAAACGCAATTTTCATGGTTTTTGCAAGTTTTGTTATGCTTTTTACGCGTTCAGGCACGTTTTTTGCAACATTTGTCATTTTGCTTGCAACAGTTCCAGAGCGCTTACTATACTTAAAAATGTGCATATCACTGAATTGTAATTGCTTGCATAAATTATATGTTTCTTCCGCTTGTCTATCGTCCTCAGTTGGAAAACCAACAATAAGGTCGGTTGTTATTCCTGCTTGCGGAAAGTATTTTCGAATTAGCGCAACCTGACACGCAAATTCTTCTGCCGTATAATGTCTATTCATTTTGCTAAGAGTTTCTGTTGAACCTGACTGCATTGACAAATGAAACTGGTCACAAAAGTTTGGCAAGGTCTTTAAAGTCTTTAAAAAGTCTTCTGTAATTATTCCGGCTTCCAGTGAACCCAGTCTAAAACGAACATTTAAATCTTTAAACAAAAGCACAACTGACGAAAGTGATTGCTTTGGCGAAAGGTCTTTGCCATATTCTGTTAAATTTACTCCTGCTATTACTATTTCACTTGTAACTTTTGATAGTAAATTTATCTCATTTTTAATACTCATAATTGACCGACTTCTACTTCTTCCCCTTACATATGGAATAATACAATACGAACAAAAACTATTGCAACCATCTTGAATTTTTATAGTTCCACGTGTACGCATGCAAAGTGACAACATATTATCTTCATACTTTGTTGCTATATTATTTGAAATTATTTTTCCTTCAATTTGATGGTCATATGTTTTAATTATAAGTTCTGCAAGTGCTATCTTATTCGCTGTACCAAATGCGCACACAACGTTTTCTTTATCAAGAAACTTTTTATTATCGTTTTGTACAGAACAACCGCATACAAATATTTTTGCATGCGGTTCTATTTTGTTTATTTTTGCAATATATTCACGCGACTTACTCTCTGCCTCGTTAGTTACAGCGCATGTGTTTATTACATAAGCATCTGCTTTTTCAAGAACGTTTGTAACAACAACACCTTTATCTGTAAGCGCTTTTGCTATTGCTTCGCTTTCATATAAATTGACTTTACAACCAAGTGTTATTATAACTACTTTCATCATTTTCTCCTATGCACAAACAATCTTACTAAGCCTTATAATCAAAAAATGCTGTTAAATTATCTTTCAGTTCTTTTGTGGTTTTCGAGTTTAGTACATTTTTTATTGTTGTTCCAACTTCGCTTGCTCCACTTCGTTCAATATACTTTTCTTTAATGCTATTATATTCTTCGTTTGTAATCTCTTCGTGCTTTGCTTGTATATCTATATATTTTGAGTTCTTATTATCAAAATGTATCATAAGTGTACCAACATTTTTAATTGTTGTTACTTTAATAATACTATCAAACGACCTACCCTCTGTACCCTTTGTTAGTTCAATACATGCGCATATCCCGGTAAGCCCATCATTTTCAGTAATGGTAACACGCGTATAATTATTTGTTTCTTTATCTACTAGTATTTCAATTTTAATATTGTTTTGTCTTTCAATAGAAAGTGTTTTTAATCCATATGACATATAAACCACTACCGCTTTATTTGTTGTTTCAATTTTTAAATTGATGGTGAATAGTTCAGTTAATTGTTGTTCATTCTTTCTATCACCCGTTGATGAATAAATTGTGTTAAGTTCCATACCGCTACTATTAATTGTTGCCTGTACTGATGCCATTATCATATTGCCATATTTTGCCATAATTGAAAGATATTCATTATTTTGACTCAATGTTAAACTATTATCATATAAAGATATATCAATTCCAAGATTTGATTTTTTGTTTGCACCAGCATCCGCCATGGGACTGATTACATTCGGCTTATTATTATCTTGAACACCTTTTAATGCTGTATAATTCGTATTAAAATCATTACAAACGCTATTTATTGCAGTTTTTGCAACTGATTGAGATAGTGGTTGGCTATTCTCATACTTTTGCACGAGTGTAAATACTATCGCAAAAACAAAAACACAGACTGCCACTACTGAAAATATTATTTTATATTTTTTATTATTATCCATATAGTTACCTCTTCTATAATGTATTCTTCATTTGAAAATTTATACTTACTATTTATTTAACAAATTCATTAAAATTGCCGTACCCGCTATTGCTGCCGTTTCAGTTCTAAGAGTTAAAGCCCCAAGTGACGCTACTCTTGCGCCTGCATTTTCAAGTTTTTCGACCTCTTCTTTTGCAAACCCGCCCTCTGGACCAATAATTATTGCAATATCTTCATTTTTACTTTGACCATCTAAAATGTTTTCAATGTTGACAATATGTTCACTTTCATAAAACAGAATTACATAATCATAACACTTAATTCTATCGCACATTTTATCAATATTTAAAATTTCACCAGTCGAACAAATTGTACTTCTTCCACATTGCTTTGAGGCTGAAATTGCAACTTTTTCTAGCCTTTCCACTTTGGTTGTATTGCTTTTAACATCACTAAACTTACTTTCAAAACATATCAAACTTGATGCACCAAGTTCGCTTATTTTTTGCGTTATTAATTCTAGTTTTTCACCTTTTGCAAGGCCTTGAAAAACGGTTAATGCCATTTTAGGCTCTCGCAAATTTACGCTCTTTGAAATTATTTCTGCATCAAGTTCATGTTTCCTTATCTCAATAATTTTCGCGTTATAATTATTCCCGTCACCATTAAACGCAACAAACTCATCACCCTCTTTCATTCTAAGAACCTTTGTCATATGCTCAAACTCTTCCGAATATATTGTAAGCAATTTATCATTCAGTATATCTTCTTTATTTATATAAAACCTTTTCATAATCTACCCCTATTTACATTTTTATATTATAACATATCTTTATTTACATTTCTTTTTATATTATAACACATCTTTATTATTTTTCAAAAGCAAATTTAAGACAAAAAAACCAAGCATTTACTTGGTTTTTTATTTTTTATTAACATTTTTAATTAAAGTTATACTTTATCAAAATATGATTTTCGTTTTGCATATTGATTTTTATTAATTTGGCTTTCAAGTTCTTCAACAAGTTTCTTTTGAGTTTTATCAAGCGTCTTTGGCATTTCAACAATAATTGTCGCACACAGGTCACCATATCCATTTGAATTAAACTTCTTTATTCCCTTGCCTCTCGCTATAAGCACTGTGCCTGTTTGTGTAAGTTCCGGAATTGTAAGTTCTATCTTTTCATCAATACCACCAATTACTACTTTTGTTCCAAGCAAACTTTCAGTAAACGAAACTGGAACGTCTACATACACATTAAAATCTTTACGTTTTAGTGTCTTATGACTCGCAACCTGCACAACAAGATGCAAATCACCATTTTCTCCACCATTTACTCCCGCATTGCCCTGACCTCTAAGTGTAATTACTTGGTCATTATCTATTCCTGCTGGAATATTAAGTTCAATATTTCTCGAAACCTTTTCATAACCTTTTCCGTTACACTCATTACATTTGTTTTTGATTTTTCTTCCAGTTCCACCGCATGCTGAGCAGGGTGATTCTGTCATAATCCTTCCAAAAAGTGAATTTTGTTCACGAGTTACCGAACCTCGACCTTGACAAGTAGAACATGTTTCATAATCGTTGCCATGAAGAGCGCCTGTTCCTCGACATGCTGAGCACATCTCTGTTCTGTTTATTTGTACTCTTTTATGAACACCATATGCTGCTTCGACAAAAGTTAGCGTAACTCTTGTTTGTATATCGCTTCCTTCTACGCGCGCATTTGGGTTGGCAGTTCTGCCTCCTCTATTTCCAGAGAAACCAAAACCACCACCAAACATGTTATTGATTATATCCTCAAACCCACCAAACCCAGAACTGAAACCACCTGATTGTCCGCCACCAAAACCAGTACCGAAACTTTGACCATTTGCATCGCCAAAATTATCATAATTACTGCGCTTTGCGCTGTCACTTAGTACCTCATAAGCCTCATTCACTTCTTGCAACTTTTGCGTTGCAGTAGGATTATCACTATTGAGGTCGGGGTGATATTTTTTTGCAAGTTTTCTATATGCACTTTTTATTTCATCGTCCGTAGCATTTTTTTCTACCCCGAGTGTTTCATATGGATTTTTCACTTATTTCTCCTAATTATTCCGTTTTAAAGTCTGTGAAATTGTTGGGGTCAGTATTACCTGAATTGCCACCATTATTGTTTCCAGCACCATCAGCACCAGCACTACCATCAGTACCTGCACCAGCACCATCAGCATTTGCCTGAGTATAAAGTTTAGTAAATACTTCATTTGAAACCTTAGTAAGTTCTTCAAGTGCAGGTTTTAATACTGCAATGTCTTCACTTGATTTATAAACTTCCTTAGCCTTTTCAATTTCAGTGTTTAGACGAGTTTTGTCTTCTTCTGATACCTTATCTCC